>JAFZOA010000278.1 GCA_017550775.1 Ruminiclostridium sp.
CGCCGTTTGCCGCGCTGGTGGGGTATGATGATGAAGTCGCCGAGACCGCGCGCCTTACCGACAGCCGCGGCGAGCTCACCGAGGACGAGATAAACGAGCTCAACGGCGCTCTGAACCGCATACTGAGCATTATCGGCGAGCGCCCGGTCGTTAAGGTGACATACTTTATTCCCGACGACAGGAAATCCGGCGGCAGATATGCCGATAAGACCGGTGCCGTCAGGATATATGACAGCTATGAGAACACTCTCGTCTTTACCGACGGGACGCGGATAGCCGTAAACGATATGCGCCGTGTGGAGCTGGCGGAATAAGCAGCAGCGCCAATAAAGGAGATATTATGCCGAAAGGAAACATACTTACCCGCGGGCTCTGCCTGACGCTCATTGCCGTCATAATGTGCGTTGGCTTCTCGTCCTGTGCCGGCGGCGGTATCGCAGAGGAAACTACCGCCGAAACCGCACAGACATGGCTCTATTACCCGGACGAGCAGCCCGTCGGGTACTATAAGCGGTACGGCATTTCAAAGGACGGTGAAACGTTTGAAGAAATGCTTGAACTGCGGGATATCGAGAAAAAGGGATATCTGGTACTGAACGATGACTGGACAGCGTACTTTGAGCTCGACGGTGAAAGAACGGAGTACACCTACGACAGAAAGAACCTTTATCTGACAGAAGACACGGAAAAAAACAACGGCTTCTCCTATGTTCACATCAACGGAAGGCTTATTGTCGATTACGGGACAACGATAGAGCAGTACATGGTGCTCACTGACGAAGAGCTTGCCGATTATCTCGCGCATGGCTCGGAAACGGATGCCTTAGAGTGACTGACAAACAGTGTGTTTTGATGTTATAATATGTGATGTAAATTCTATTGAAGGCAAACAGATTTTGCCGGGAGGGACAGATATGAACGAAGTAACGATCAATGAAGAGATAACGCTGAAGTACCGCGACGGATTTGACCTTATGGACGATGAAGAGCTAAAGAAGCATTTCGGCGTGTCGGGAAACAACTGGGGCATTTACGACCGCGGGCAGCATACAATAATCTCGTTCGCATGGAACAAGGTGAACGGATTTATGGCGTGGCTTGCCGACCCGAACAGCGTGGCGAACGGCATTGAGAAGAGAATGAGGGATAACCTCGGAGGCTTTGAAAGAACATCTGATGTCTGCATCAATATATGCGGAAAGAAAGCCGAGGGCTTCACCTTTGAGTACTATGTGGAAGACGGCAATATAAAAATGGTCGGAAAAATACTCTCGTTCAGGATCGGCAAGTGCTTCTATGTTATACAGTTCGTGACAAGAGCAGAGCGCGAGCAGGAAGCGAATGCGGACTTCGACGCCGTTATCGCGTCTGTGGCACTTAAAGGAAATTAAGCGTTGGCGGTTATTGCCAGCATTCACGTCCACTTTGTAAAAAAAAGAAAAGCGGCCATTGGAAGGTTCCTTTTGTGCGCGCATCCTGCGCGCCTTTGGGAACCTTCTCTACTACATCCTGTAGTTGCGAAGGTCCCTTTTTTTGCGCGCGTCCTGCGCGCTTTTGGGAACCTTCTCTACTATATCCTGTAGTTTATGTGACCGCTTTTTTGTATATTTACTTTTGCGTTTCTGTTATGCCGCTGGCTGTAATTCGTCTTCGCCGTATTCCTCCGCAAGCTCGTCGTAAGCGTTTATTGCCTTGTCGAGTCTGCCCACAATGTCGCTGTACGCATACAAGCCGTCTGCGTTCTTTTCAAGCCCCTCAAAAGAGAGCGCATATATTGCGGGCGGGGTATCGAGCTCTAAAATCGTCTTATCGCGGAGCTGCTCGGTGCTCTGGTACATGAGCTCCACAGCCGCAAATTCGTTGCCGTCCTTGTCCTCCCACTTCTCGAACACGAGCTTTACGCCTATCGGAGTTCTCGCTTCGAGAGTGTACGGGAGCCTGTAATCCTCGACCTCCATGGACGTGAGAACGCCGCTCACGGTGCAGTCATGTCCGCAGAGGAATGTGAACTTGCGGTCAGTATTCGTGAACTCGCTGCGTATCTCTCTGAGTATCGGGTTCGCGGTGTTTATAGCTACCAGCGGAAGCGTGTGGCGCACCAGGGTGTACCTGGTCGTGATGTCGGCTATCTCCAGCCACTGTTCCGGCGTAACGTCCTTGCCGAAAGCCGCCTTTTTCGCGTCGGGCTCCTCGTAATATTGCAGCACGAGCGCATCGCTCAGCGTGCTTGCGGTTTTCAGAGAACCGCCGACTGTGGGCTCCTTGCCCGTTTCTATCGAATATTCCGTGTCATTCGTGAGAAGGTCGGTAACGTCGCCGTTCTTGTAACCCTCGGACTCAGTGTAGTCGAGTATATCGCACATCAGCGCGTAATTATCCGCAAGATCAGCTGCGATCTCCGCACCGCCGTACTGCTCGAACTGCTCGGCTACGGCATCTGCGTAAGCCTCGCTGTAATAGTGTATCACGGGGTTGAAGGTGTCGTCCATTTTTCCGAACTCGCCGTGGTGCTCTATCGTGACATTCGCCGCGGGCAGGAATCCGCTTGAAAAATACTGTGCCGTAGCAAGCGTCCTCTGCTTTGAGTTCGCGTAGATGCGAAGCTCACCGTCCTCCGGGAACCAGTTCTCCGGGATAAGCTCCTCGGATTCCAGCCACTTACGGAAATACTGTCCCATTTCTGTTTCAAGCACGCCGCCGCGAAGTGAGAGCTCGCTGGAATTGGATGTCCATTCAAACCACTTATGCGGCGTAGCTATCTCGTTCACGGAACCGTTGCTCGAAAGCGGCGCGCGGATATTGTGACGGCTCAGGACTACCACCTCTTTGAGAGTATAGTCTCCGGTGTTCGCGCGGTTCAGGTTTTCGATGACCTCGGCGGTATCGACCACAGCGGCGGGAACGGTTTCGGCAGCGGCAGTCGTTGTTTCGGCAGCTGTTGTAGTTTCAGCAGACGTGGTAGTCTCCGCAGCCGTAGTTGTCGCTTCTGTCGCAGCAGCCGCAGTTGCAGCTGCCGCTGTTGTCGTTTCCGCCGGTTTGCTGTTTCCGCAGCCTGTGATACCGCAGAGCGCGACGCACAATGCCAGTAATGCAGATAGTTTCTTTTTCATTTCCTTGTCTCCTTTTTGCGATATGAGTTTCTTTTTTAGTGACAGGTGCAGCGGTTTATTTCTGCCTCTATAAACCGCTGCACTTATCTGTACTTGTTATTATATTGATCGGAACGTAATTTGTCAAGGGTTTTAAGTTATTTTGCTGCCGGAACATGGTATGTTTAGGCAAGACCGCCCCGGAAACATCATCGGATGCCGTCTGTGTCAAACACCATTGTCAGCACGTTGCTGTCGCCTATCCGGTTGTAGATCATATCTGCGGAGTTCATACGCGCAAATATGATCCCCATTCCACCCTGATCCAGCTGTTCAAAATCCGTTTCTTCCCGCTCTGATTTTACAGGGTCAAACTCTGTACCGTTGTCGGTGTAGGTTACCATCCATGTGCTTCCGCATTGTTTACAGCTGAAACCGATCCGGTCTGTCCCCGAATAGCTTACGATGTTTATGAAGATCTCTTCACAGGCAAGGATAATGTTCTTTGTACGGTCGCTTTCACCGAGTTGTGACAGTATCTTGTCTTTTACGACCCTGAAGGATCTTATGTCCGGGGGAAGGACAGTTGTTTCATTCCCGGAGTCCTTACAGATGACCGCGAGACAGGTGATATCATCGAACTGATCCATTCCGTTTGTGTACGCCAAGACCGACCGGACGGTGTCACAGACAAGCTCCCGTGCGTCATAATGACCGGCATTATCCCGGTATTTCCCGAGAACGGTCTCCCCTAACCTGTTCTTACCGTACTGCTGCTTATCGGCATTTATGGCCTCGGTTATCCCGTCGGTATACAGAAGTATCCCCTCTCCGTCGGACAGCACAAGCTTTTCATCGGTGATATCGGAATCCTCAAACAGTCCTATGGCTATCCCTTTCATGACTTTCAGATAAGAGGGCGATTTCCCAAGCATAAGCGGCGCTTCATGTCCCGCGTTCGCAAAGGTGACAATACAGGTCTCCGGATCGACCGTCAGCGCAAAAACAGTAGCAAACATATTTCCCGGGTTGGAAACGCAAAGCTCACGGTTCACGAGATTGAGAGTATCCGCCGGGGTACGCCCCGCCTTGATCTTTTCGCTGATCGACGTTTTTACCATAGCCATGAACAGGGCTGCGGAAATACCCTTGTCTGAAATATCTCCGACTACGACCCCTATATGCCCGTTGTCCAGCCGGAACACATCGTAGAAATCGCCGCCGACCGTTCTCGCCGCAATCATACATCCATATATGTCAAACCGGTCTCCCGACATAGCATATTCCCGGGGAACTATCCCGCTCTGGATCTTTCTTGCCACGTCAAGCTGCGTCTGGGTGTAGACACGCTCCCTTGTAAGTTTTTCTATGTCGTTCACATAATGGTCTATGTCCACCGTCATCTTCCCGAATGCATTCTCTATGTCCGCGATCTCATGCGGATATACTTTTTTTCGCTTGTCGGCAGCGATACTGACCTTTCTGTCCGTGGCAAAGACCCTCATTCGTTTCGACAGAGCCAGAATAGGGAGCGCCACAGTCTTTCTTATAAGCAGCAGCGCGATCACATAAGAGAGCGAGAAGACTATGATACCGAGCATCATCAGAGTTATAAGGGTACGCGTTGCTATGAATCTGACATCTTCTATAGGGTCGTCGGCACCGATGAGAGCAATGATCCTGTTTTCTTTGTCAAGCACGGGAACAATAGTCATACATACGCACCCGTACTCATTATTTATCAGCTCATAGTCTTCGTCCTTGTACCTGTTCAGAACGTTTATCTCCGATTTATGAAGCGATGTCTTCCTTATCGAGCCCAGGGGGTACTCTGTCTGCAGACGCATATCATCCTCGTCGGTATCTGCCGCGCAGACGATGTAGTGCCTGTACCCGTCTTCTCCTACTGTAAAAAGGTAAAGGTATCTGAGAGTAGCTTTCTGACAGATAAAGCGAAATGTTTCATGGAGCTGCTTCTGTAACGCCTCGTCCTCATACAGGGCGTACAGTTTTTCCTCCGAACCTATGGCTGTGACAGCAGCAGCGGTCGCCGCCGTGGATACCTCTACGCTCTGTGATTCGGCATCTTTAAGCATATAGTTATAGCTGAACGAGAAGACTATCGCAGCCGAAAGTAAAAGTGAAGCCAGAAGCAGGATCGCAATGCGTGTCAGAATGGATGATTTTTTCTTCATATCATTTTTCTTGCCGTAAGTCAAGACGCTTACGGTTCAAAATTCAGTTTCTTGTCAAGTCCCAATGTGCTCAGAACGTCCATTACCACAGGCTGTACATTTCTCAGCGTCATTTCTCCGTTCATGCGTTTGTGCGTAGCGATAAGCTGCCTTATCCCGGCGGAGGACATATATTCGAGCCCGGACATATCGAGCACCAGACTTTTTACATCGGGATCGAGTGCGTCCACCGCAATTGCAAGCTGCGGAGCGTTCTCCGTATCCATCCAGCCGCTCAGGATCAGTTTTGTGCAGCTTCCGTTTACTTCCTTCTCTATCGTCATCTTGATCTACTCCTTAATTAGTTTACAGTTTACAGTTTACAGGTTACAGTTATTGTGCCGCCTGCGGAGTTTTCAGATCCGTCGCCGCAAGCCGACACCACAATTATTTATTATTCGTTATTATTACTCCGGCAATCAAATATTGGTAGTTTTGTTCTTTCTCCCCGCCGAAGGCGGGGAGAAAGAACGGTTATTTGAAACACAGGTTTAACAATATTTAGTTGCCAAAGTAATATTTATTAATTTTCAATAAGCCCCATTGCTTTCATAAGTTCCGGTACGATGATGTTCAATGA
>JAFZOA010000279.1 GCA_017550775.1 Ruminiclostridium sp.
AGAATGCACTATCTCGGGCTCGGGCTCGGACAGAGGAGCGTAAGCTTCCAGCCCAAGCCGCTTGACCCGAACGCAAAGCCGGATGATCCCGACCCGGTGGTGAAGGACGGTTTCCTTCTGTCCAACGTGTTCAACCGCATCATACGCACCTGCATTTACACCGCTCAGAAGTACTTTGACGGAATGATGCCGGTGGGCGAGATCGAAGAACAAGTACTTGCGGACGCGAAGAAAGCAATACTTGACTACGAGCGCTTCATGTACCGCTTTGAGTTCCACCAGGCGACCTATGTGCTTGACAGCTACATTCGCAAGGCAAGCAAGTACATGGCGAAGAACTTAGGCGACGCGGACAAGAACGAGGACAACGAGCTCCGCAGAAAGACTCTTATCAACGTGTTCCACATGATACGCACCGCAGCCGTTCTGCTGCACCCCATGGCACCGAAGGGAACGGAGATGATACTCGAATACCTACAGCTCGACGAGAGCTTCTGGAACTGGGACAGGATATTCGACAGCATAGCGGCGTTCACGGACGGCAAGGACAGCAAGCTGAAATTTCTCGAACCGCGTGTAGACTTTTTCACCCGTCACCCGAGTCAGTTCGCTGCAAACGAAGAAGAATGATCTCTATAAAAAAACTCCGACGAAAAACGTCGGAGTTTTCTTCTTTTGATGTGTCGCAGGCAACTACTTTTTTCGGATAACACTGAACTGCGAGACAGATAACCCGTCCATTGTTAAGAGGTAACATACGGATTGGATCCAGCGTCACGCTGGCGCAAGGGGTCTGGGGGCCGGCGTTAGCCCCCCAGCGGGGTCAAGGTGCAGAGTCCCTTGCGGGGTTTGGGGCGGAGCCCCAACGGGGTTTGGGGCAGAGCCCCAACAGCGCGTGAGCGCTTATATCTTCTCCACGCCTATGGTGATATCCTCACCGTTGATGTTCCAGAGCTTGCTGTTTGCGGTAGTACCGGCGGAGATATCCTCGGCGAGAACGTCGCTCTTTATGGAAGCTTCGTTCTTCTTGACTATCGCAGCGAGCTTGTCGTTGCCTTCGAGCTTGACGATGATATGATCCATGACCTCGAAGCCGCTGTCCTTACGCATATTCTGTATCTTGCTGACGATCTCGCGGACGAAACCTTCCTCTATCAGTTCGTCGGTGAGGGCGGTGTCGAGAGCTACGGTGATACCGCCGTCGAATACAGTGCAGAAGTCTTCCTTCTGCTGTGCTTCGATAAGAAGGTCGTCCTTTGTGAGCTCGATCTCGCCTATGGAGATATTGAGCTTCATCACGCCGGTACTGTTAAGTTCAGCCATAGCCTCTCCGCTGCGGTTAGCGGAGATATCGGCGAGCGCGTTCTTGATTTCACCTAAGCTCTTGCCGTACTTCGGACCGAGTGTCTTGAGCTGCGGCTTGAAGTTGTAGGAAGCGAAGCCTGCCATATCATCGGTGAAAACGACCTCCTTGATATTGAGCTCGTCCTTGATGATGTCGGTATAGAATACGTCAAGCTGCTCGGTCGCCTTGACGTACATAGTGCTGAGCGGCTGGCGGTTCTTGCGGTTTGATGCGTTTCGCGCGGAACGTCCGAGCACAACTATATCGAGCACTTCCTGCATCTTGCGTTCGAGGGCGCTGTCGATGAGCGCTTCATTGTACTTCGGGAAGTCGCACAGGTGTATGCTCTCGGGAGCGTTCTTGTCCACGCTGAGCACCATGTTCTGATAGATCTCCTCGGTGATGAACGGAACCATGGGAGCCGCACACTTGCAGACGTTGGATATGGCGGTGTAGAGCGTCATGTAGGCGTTCACGGTGTCCTCGGTGAGCTCGGGCGACCAGAAGCGCTCGCGGCTTCTTCTTACATACCAGTTGGAGAGCTCATCCACGAAGTCCTGCATATACTTTGCCGCTTCGGGAATACGGTAGTTTTCAAGGTTCTCGTCCACGCCCTTGATCATCGTGTTCATGCGGGACAGCAGCCACTTGTCCATTACCGAGAGCTTGCTTACATCGAGCGTGTACTTGGTCGGGTCGAAGCCGATTATATCCGCGTACATGATGTAGAACGCGTAGGTGTTCCACAGAGTACCCATGAACTTGCGCTGACCCTCGATGACTACCTTGTCGTGGAACTTGTTGGGGAGCCACGGCTGGGAGTTGGTGTAGAAGTACCAGCGGATAGCGTCCGCGCCCAGCTTTTCGAGCGCCTCGAACGGGTCAACGGCGTTGCCCTTGGACTTGGACATCTTCTGTCCGTTCTCGTCCTGAACAAGACCGAGCACTATTACATTCTCGAACGGCTCGCGGTCGAACAGCAGAGTCGAGATAGCAAGAAGCGAGTAGAACCAGCCGCGGGTCTGATCGACAGCCTCGGAAATGAAGTCCGCCGGGAACTGCTGCTTAAACAGCTCTTCATTTTCAAATGGATAGTGGTGCTGTGCAAAGGGCATCGCGCCGGAATCGAACCAGCAGTCGATAACCTCCGGCACACGGTACATAGTCTTGCCGCAATGCGGGCATTTATAAGTAATTGCATCAATAAACGGACGGTGCAGCTCGATATCGGCCGGGCAATCCGGTGCTTTCTCCCGCAGCTCTGCGATCGAACCGATGCTTTCACGGTGGCCGCAGCCCTCACATTCCCAGACATTCAGCGGCGTACCCC
>JAFZOA010000280.1 GCA_017550775.1 Ruminiclostridium sp.
CTTGCGGGACGGTACGGTGTGCCGCTCATAATAGACGACCGGCTCGATGTGGCAATGGCGGCGGACACGGAGGGCGTACACCTCGGGCAGAGCGACCTTCCGGTAAGCGCGGCACGGCGGATATGGGGAGACAAAAAGATCGTCGGCGCGACAGCAAAGACTGTGGCACAGGCGACGGAGGCGTTTGAACAGGACGCGGACTACCTCGGAGTGGGTGCGATATACCCCACCACGACCAAGGTGAAGACCATACTCACGCCGGTGGAAACGCTCGCGGATATATGCCGGGCGGTACCGATACCGGTCAACGCGATAGGCGGGCTGAACAAGGACAACATAGACGTGCTGAAGGGCGTGCCGATCGCGGGGATATGCGTGGTGTCCGCGATAATGAAGGCGGCCGACCCGGAGCTCGCCGCGCGGGAGCTTTCCGCAGCGGTGACGGATAAGCTCGGCATCTTACCGCGGGAAGGTGAGGACGTATGAGGACAGCATTATCCATAGCGGGAAGCGATTCCAGCGGCGGCGCGGGCATTCAGGCGGACATCAAGACCATGACCGCGAACGGGGTGTTTGCGATGACGGCAGTTACCGCTCTCACCGCGCAGAACACTACGGGCGTAAGATCGGTCTCCGAATCGTCTCCGGAGTTTCTCGCGCAGCAGATAGACGCGGTGTTCGAGGACATCTTCCCCGACGCGGTGAAGAGAGGAATGGTGTCGAACGCGGCGCTGATACGGGTGATCGCGGAGAAGCTCCGCTTCCACAAGGCGCGTAACATCGTCACCGACCCGGTAATGGTTGCGACAAGCGGCTCGGCGCTGATAGAGAACGACGCGGTGAGGACGCTCGCGGAGGAGCTGCTACCCCTTTCCCTGCTCACGACCCCCAACATACCGGAGGCGCAGATACTTTCCGGAATGGAGATACGCACGAGAGAGGATATGCAGGCGGCGGCAGAGGCGATAGGAAAGAAGTGCGGCTGCGCGGTGCTGCTTAAAGGCGGTCACAGCGTGAACGACGCGAGCGACCTGCTGTACGCGGACGGTGAGCTGACATGGTTCGAGGGCAAACGGATAGACAACCCGAACACCCACGGAACCGGCTGCACCCTGTCCAGCGCGATAGCGTCGAACCTTGCGAAAGGGTACGACCTGCGGGAGTCGGTAAGCCGCGCGAAGGAGTATATCTCCGGCGCGCTTGCGGCTATGCTTGACCTCGGGCGCGGCTCGGGACCAATGAACCACGCCTTCGACATACACTCGCGGTTTGCGGAGTGAGCGGCCTTTATAATACCACCCGATAATACCGGACGGTCGTAAAAGCCGGAGCATATCTTTCCCCGTCTCCGGCGTGGAAAGATATCGGTAAAATATCTGAAACAATTACTTTTCAGAGTTTTACGGTCGGCACCGGATAATACAATAAGGAGCATTACAATGAGAGAATACACAACACAGATGGACGCGGCAAGGAAGGGGATAATCACCCCCGAAATGAAAGCTGTCGCCGCGAAGGAATACCGCACCGAGGAGGAGATACGCGACCTCGTGGCAAGAGGTCAGGTCGCGATATGCGCGAACAGACTTCACACCTGCATCGACCCTAACGGTGTGGGCTCGATGCTGCGCACGAAGATAAACGTCAACCTCGGAGTGTCGCGCGACTGCAAGGACTACGACCTTGAGATGCAGAAGGTCAACGCTGCGGTGGAGCTCGGCGCGGAGGCGATAATGGATCTTTCCTCCCACGGCAATACTCAGCCCTTCCGCAGGAAGCTCACCTCGGAATGCAAGGCTATGATCGGCACGGTACCCGTATATGACAGCGTTATCCACTATCAGCGCGACCTCGCAACACTTACCGCAAAGGACTTCATCGACGTGGTTCGTCTGCATGCGGAGGACGGCGTGGACTTCGTGACTCTGCACTGCGGAATCACCCGCAAGACGATCGAGCAGATAAAGAAGCACAAGCGCAAGATGAACATAGTTTCGCGCGGCGGCTCCCTCGTGTTCGCGTGGATGAGCATGACCGGAAACGAAAACCCGTTCTATGAGTACTTCGACGAGATACTCGAAATATGCCGCGAATACGACGTTACCATTTCCCTCGGAGACGCGTGCAGACCCGGCTGTCTTGCCGACGCGAGCGACGTGTGCCAGATAGAGGAGCTTGTACGGCTCGGCGAGCTCACCAAGCGGGCGTGGGCAAGAGACGTGCAGGTAATGGTTGAGGGTCCCGGACACGTCCCGCTGGATCAGATCGAGGCGAACATGAAGATACAGCAGACTATCTGCATGGGTGCGCCGTTCTATGTTCTCGGACCGCTGGTAACGGATATCGCCCCCGGGTATGACCATATCACCTCCGCGATCGGCGGCGCGATAGCCGCTTCTGCGGGTGCCGCGTTCCTTTGCTATGTTACCCCAGCAGAGCATCTTGCTCTCCCGAACGTTGACGACGTAAAGCAGGGCATAATCGCCTCCCGCATCGCCGCGCACGCAGCCGACATCGCGAAGAAGATACCCCACGCCCGCGACATCGACGATCAGATGGCTGACGCGCGACGCAATTTCGACTGGGAGAAGCAGTGGGAATGCGCTATCGACCCGGAGACCGCAAAGGCAATCCGCGAGAGCCGGGCGCCCGAGCAGGAGGACAGCTGTTCGATGTGCGGCAAGTTCTGCGCGGTAAGGAGCATGAACAAGGCGCTCAACGGGGAGTACATCGACATTCTCTGATCCTGACCGGAACGTTCGCAATGGATCGAGAGTTAACAGATTACAGGTTACAGGTTACAGTTGTGGTGTCCGCTGCGCGGACGTATTTGAATCGTGACGAAGCACGAAAGTTTGTGCGCGGAAATTTTTCATTTTATCACAATTATGCCAAGCTGTGAAGCTGCCTCAGTAACTGTAACCTGTTAACTGCAAACTAAAAAGGAGGTATAATAATGGAAAGGATAGTTGAATTCTTAAAATCATCGGGAGCTTATTATCTCGCTACTGTCGAGGGCGATCAGCCGAGAGTGCGCCCCTTCGGAACGGCACACATCTTCGAGGGAAAGCTTTATATCCAGACCGGAAAGATAAAGCCGGTGTCCAAGCAGATACACGCGAACCCGAAGGTGGAGATCTGTGCGTTCAGGGACGGAGAGTGGCTTCGTATAGCGGGCGAGCTCGTCGAGGACGACAGACGTGAAGCAAAGCAGTCAATGCTGGACGAGTATCCGGAGCTCGGAAATATGTCCTCCGCCGACGACGGCAATACAGAGGTGTTTTACTTCAGGAACGCGACGGCGACATTCAGTTCTTTCATCAAACAGCCGGAAACAGTAACGTTCTGAGAAACGATAACATATCTCACCGGACGCTGCAATACCGTTTTTTCAAACTCTAAGCAGGGATCATCGGTGTTTCTGTTGATCTGAAATCAGCATACAAAGAGCCTTCCCCGTGACAACGAGGGAAGGCTCTTGTTATACTGTCCGAAAGATCAGATACGCTTCTTTCCGAAGACTGCGGCGGCTCCTGCGGCAAGTATCGCTATACCCGCAGCCGTGTACACATCTTCTATACCGGTGTCGGGAGAGCCTTTGAGCTCGGAAGCTGTTATGCCGGTGTCGGCAGTGTCGGCAGCGGGCTCATTTGCCGATTCACGGAGAGTAAATGTCACCGTAAGGTTCTTCCACTCTCCGGCAGCAGCTCCGTCAAAAAGCACTGCCGACGCGTCCTTCGCAACTCCCCTCGAACCGTCGGGCGGTTCGGTCTCCCATACATTATAAAGGCATACCCTTGTATTGATACCGTCGGGAGAGCTGGCATAGGGGGTCCCGCTCAACGCGATCTCGTTCCCGTCAAGCGTAACTCTGTCTATTGTTATGACCGAGCCGGGGAAAAGCAGTTCGCCGTTTACGATCTCAACTGCCGCAAACGAAAATCCGTCCGCGCCGTCATTCACCGTATACTCGCCAAACTCTTCATCATAAAAAACTGTCTTCGCGTCAACAGACACGGTATATGTCCCGCCTCCGGTGACAATTACGTTTGACGCGTCTGACAAAACCTGCGCGTCATCTCCGGTATAGCCTTCCACGAAATACAGGGAGAGCCAGTCTGAGCTCGCAAATATTACTCCCGCCTCTCCGTCCCGAAGTGTATCGTCGGCGCTCGCCGGTGATGCCAAAGCTGACGCGGCAAGAAATGCGGCTGCTGTAAGCGCGATCGTTTTTCCTGTTCTCATGTTATTACCCTCCGTTGTATTCCCTTTATTGTATCAGTATATCACACATACGCAGATTAGTCAACCATGAGTTTTGCACCGGAGTAAAGCTTGATTTTTTGCTTAGGCGGTGTTATAATGTATTTGTAACGGAAATAACAAGCGAGGTGTGACATAAGATATGCCGATAACACTGACAAGATACACAAAGGAAATACCCGACGCTCCGACTTTCAGAACGCCGGAACAGCTCACCGCCATTATCGCGGCTTCCGAAAGAAACGGCGAGGAGCGGATAACGGCTGTGCTGGACGGAAGCTATGACCTGCTGACCCTGATGAGAGTCGGATCGGATACCGAGCTTTTCGTGGAGATCGTGGTGCCGTGGCAGCCTCACATTTCCGATCCCGCAATCTCGGAGGCGATATCACGCGCGACAGCTTCCCTCATGCCGCCCGCCTTGTTCGATATGGAAATGCCCGCCGCAGCGTCTATGCAGTCGGTAAAGAACGAGGCTCCACAGCCGGCTCGCGGATTCATGGGACTGTTCGGAAAGACCGCGCACAAGGAATCGGCAAGTGCTCCGGCAAAGGAGCGCAGAGCCGAAAGATCAGCAGGTGCCGCCGTTGCGGACGAGATGTGCGCGTGCGAAATGCCGGAGGAGCTGAAGCGGGCTGTATCACAGCTTGACGAGAGCTTCACGGAGATGCTGCTGCGCAAGATCGACGAGCGCGGGATAACCGACTCACAGTGCTACAGAAAGGCTAACATCGACCGCAAGCTTTTCTCGAAGATACGCGCGGATATTCACTACCGCCCCAAAAAGACCACGGTTATCGCATTCGCAGTCGCGCTGGAGCTTGACCTGAACGACACGAAGGATATGCTCGGAAAGGCGGGGTTCTCCCTCACCCACAGCAGCAAGTTCGATATAATCGTCGAATACTTCATCAGGAACGGTATATACGACGTGTTCAGGATAAACGAGGCGCTGTTCGCGTACGACCAGTCGCTTATCGGAGCGTGAAATAGGCACAGCAGCCTTTTTTACAAGTTATTGATACGGCAATCAAACAATTTGTTTTGGCGCTGTCACAATCAACGGTTGATAAACCTGCAAGGGGAAGAATACGCTTTATACTGCGCTTTTCAAAAATCAACCAAACGTTGTGACAGAGCCTTGTTTTATTATTGCCGGAGTAATAAAAAATGTCGCCTGCCAAGCGACCAAATACCTCCCGGAATGTGGTATTATACAGATACAAGGTAAGCAACACCACAACACAACAACATTTCAGGAGGTATTCACTATGAAAAAGACAAACAACGGTATCACAGAGCTCGTATTCATTCTCGACCAGAGCGGTTCCATGAGCGGACTTGAGTCCGACACTATCGGCGGCTTCAACTCCATGATCGCAAAGCAGAAGAAGGAGGACGGCAAGGTGTTCGTCTCCACAGTCCTGTTCAGCGACAGAAGCACCGTCCTGTACGACCGCGCCGACATTGCGGACATACCCGCGATGACCGACAAGGACTATCTTCCCGGCGGCTGCACCGCGCTCCTCGACGCGATAGGCGACAGCGTGAAGCATATCCGCAATATCCACAAATACGCACGCCCCGAAGACATCCCCGAGCACACCATGTTCGTGATAACCACAGACGGCATGGAAAACGCAAGCCACCGCTACGACTACGACAAG
>JAFZOA010000281.1 GCA_017550775.1 Ruminiclostridium sp.
AAGATAAAAGACATAGAAAGCGCGATCGCGGAGGCGGGCTCAAGCATAGAGGCGAACGAGGCTCTTCAGGACAACTACTGGAATATGCTTGTCGCGACGCAGGAGAAGATAGACCTTGTGAACCTTGACGTCGCGAACAAGGAGCAGGAGATCGTTGACAAGGAAGCCGAGATAGCGGCTGTGGAGCTTCGAATAAGCGAGACCGAGGTGCGTATCGCGGACAAGGAAGCCCAGATAGAAATGCTCGACGCGCAGAACAAGAGCAACATCGAGCGCTTCGGACAGATCATGCACGCGATGTACATTACCGACTCGGACGACTATCTCTCGATAATCGCGGGCTCGGCGGATTTCTACGACATCTTTGTCAGAAGCGAGATCATGAAGAGCGTCAACGAGCAGAACTTAAACTTCATGCATCAGCTCCTTAACGACATAGAGAAGCTGAAACAGGATCAGGATCAGCTCGAACAGGACAAGAAACAGCTCAACTACGACAAGCTCACGCTTGAACAGGAGCGCGAGGATCTGATCGACCAGAAGACCGAGCTTGATGAAAAGAAGAAGTACTACGACGACCTTAACGTCGGATACTGGAGCGAGTACAACACCTACTCCGCCAAGATAGACGACCTGAAGACAAGACAGGCGAACCTCCAGTACCAGAAGAAGGTAACACAGGCTGACCGTGAGAAGGCACAGGCGGCTCTCGAAGAGGAGATCAGACAGGCGCAGCTCCGCGCGAAGATGAATACCGTCTATGATACCGGAGAATGGGCATGGCCGGTATCGCCCGCGTTCACGCTCATTACCACCTACTACGGCTATGACTCGTGGAGAGGCGGCAACCACGGCGGTATCGATATAGGCAACAGCGGCATGATGGGTGCGAACATCTACGCCTCAAAGGGCGGAGAAGTTCTCGTCGCAAAGACCACATACATACCCGGCTATGACTACGGAATGTATGTCGTTATCGACCACGGTAACGGATACCAGACGCTTTACGCTCACTGCTCGGCTATCTATGTAAGCGTCGGACAGGTCGTGAATAAGGGCGACTGCATAGCGGCGGTCGGCTCCACCGGCTGGTCCACCGGCGCGCATCTGCATTTCGAGGTCCGCAAGGACGGCGTTCGTATCGACCCGTTCAGCGTCGTTTCTCTCCCGCAGTAACGGGAACCTCTGATGAAACTGACTATCGCATTTTTGCAGCTCCTTCCCGGCTGTACAACCGAAGAAAACCTTGAAACGGGGCGGCGTGCCTGTGCCGAAGCACGGGCACGCGGCGCGGATATCGCACTGTTCCCCGAGATGTGGAGCTGCGGCTACCGTATCCCGCAGGACGATAAGGAGCTCGGAGAGCTTGCGGTCTCCGCAGACGGTAATTTCGTCCGGAGCTTCGGGAAGCTTGCCGCAGAGCTCGGTATGGCTGTCTGCGCCACATTCCTTGAACGGCACGACCCCAAGCCGCTCAACTCGCTTGTACTGTTCGACCGGAACGGGAATGAGGTGCTGCACTATTCAAAGGTGCATACCTGCGCCTTTGATATGGAGAAGGTGTTGTCTCCCGGAGACGGGTTCCGTGTTGCCGGACTTGACACCGGGCGCGGGACAGTACAGGTCGGCACAATGATTTGCTTTGACAGGGAATTCCCGGAAAGCGCGCGGATACTCATGCTCAAAGGCGCGGAGCTGATACTTGCCCCGAATGCCTGCCCTATGGAGATCAACCGGCTTTCAGCGCTCCGTACAAGGGCGTATGAGAACATGGTAGCGGTGGCGACCTGCAATTACCCGGCGGGACAGCCCGACTGCAACGGTCATTCCACGCTGTTCGACGGTGTATCGTGGCTTTGTGAGGAACCGGGAGTCAGGGATATGTGCGTGTTCGAGGCACCGGAGGAAGAGGGAGTATATATCGCGGAGCTTGACCTCGATATGCTGCGGAGACACCGTGAGCGCGAGGTAATGGGCAGCAGATACAGGCACCCGGAGATGTACCGGGAGCTTTTGAGTTAACAGTTTACAGGTCTTGTTATGCAAAATATTCGCTGTTAACCGTAAATTAAACAACTGTAAACTGTAACTTGTAACCTGTAAACTAAAAATGCGGCGCAGCCGCCACCACAACTGTAAACTGTAACCTGTAAACTGTAAACTAAAATATAGCAAATAATAAAGGAAAGGTTATGAACAGAAAAGTTTCTCTCGGCATAGCCATAAGCATCGCGGCTATTGCCTGCGCGGTCACATTCGTTATCACCATGACCGTGTCACTGAACAACTACAACGGCAAGATCGCCGATGTCCAGCAGCGCGGCGAGATATACACCAAGCTGCAGGAGATCGACTCGTATGTGCGCAATTACTCGCTTTACACGATAGACGACGAGAAGATGAAGACCGGTGTGTATTCCGGCTATCTCACCTGCCTTGACGACAGCGGCGCGAAATACTACACCACCGATGAGTACTACTATAAGACCCGTGTGGAGAGCGGCAATGTTGTCGGTCTCGGCATCGTGTTCGAGAAGGAGGAAAGCGGATATATCAAGATAACCGAGGTGTACGGCGGCTCACCCGCCGACGCGGGCGGTATTCTCCCCGGCGATGTGATAATCTCGGTAGAGGGAGTGAGCGTGCTGGAATCCGGCTATGCGGCGGCGGGCGAACAGCTCCGCTACGGCGACGAGGGGACCCGAAGAAAGTTCGTGGTGCGCCGGGACGGTGAGGAGACGGAATACGACCTTGCGAGAACGGCGTTCAGCATACCGACCGTTGAGGCGGTGCTGCTCGATAACGGCATACTCTGCTTTACGTTCTCGTCGATAAACGAAGCCACAGGTGCGAAGATGAACGAGCTTCTCTCGCATTACGAGGAAAGTCCGGTCACGGGATATATCTTCGATCTTCGCGGAGTTTCAAGCGGCGTTTACTCGTCGGTAGCCGAGATACTCGGACATTTTGTGGACGAGGGAGTGATAGCCTCGGCGGTTTACAAGAACAATTCGACAAAAATCGTCGCACAGACCCCCGGCGGAGACTTTACAAAGCTCCCGATAAGTATTATAATAGATGAGAAGACCGGCGGCTCCGCGGAGCTTATCGCCGAGGCGCTCCGTGACCACGCGGACGGTATAACCGTAGGTGAGAACACCATGGGAAGCGGAACGCTCCGCGAGACCCGTACCTTCAACGACGGTACCGCGATAGAGATATCCGTTGCGGTGATACGCACATCGGCGGAGAACGGCGACTACAACGAGGTCGGTATAACACCCGAGTTCGCGGTGGAGTACGACGGTGAGCGTGAGATCGACCCCTCTAACTTCGGCAGCTCGTTCGATATCCAGCTCAAAAAGGCGGTAGAGGTCATAGCGGTAAAGGCGGCTGCGGCGGCAGAGGCTGCGCAGAATGCCGCGGGAGAAGCACAATAATACAGGCAACCTGTAATATATACATCAAGAAAGGAAAAACATCATGGCAGCTAAACAGACAATGTTGACACAGGAGGGTCTCAACGCCCTCGAAGCCGAGCTCGAAGAGCTCAAGACCGTCAAAAGAAAAGAGATCGCGGAGAAGATAAAGGTCGCGCTCTCGTTCGGAGACCTCTCGGAAAACTCCGAGTACGACGAAGCGAAGAATGAGCAGGGTATCATCGAGGCGCGTATCGCCGAGATCGAGGCTACTCTCAAAAACGTAAAGATCATCGACGCGGACAGCCTCAACACCGAGCACGTTCAGCACGGTAACAAGGTAATGGTAAAGGACATCGAGGAGGACGTGGTGCGCGAGCTCCATATCGTCGGCTCGAAGGAAGTCGATGTGAAAGCGGGCAAGATATCCGACGAGTCCCCGATAGGCAAGGCTCTGCTCGGACACAAGAAGGGCGACATAGTAGATGTCGAGACACCCTCAGGCGTGCTCCAGTTCGAGGTGCTTGAAATAGGCAAGTAACAGAAGATTAAGCTTCACTCCCCGTCGCCGGCGGGGAGCGAACCAATGTACAGGCGTCATAACAAAAGCGTGCTTTTCCGTCTGCGGTCGGGAAAGCAGGCGATCAACATAAAAAGGAAGAAAAAACATGGCAGATGAAGTAAACGTAACCGAAGAAATGACGGAGGAGGAGCTGCTTGAAAACCTCTCCGAACAGCACAGAATAAGGATAGAGAAGCTGAACAAGCTCAAAGCGGACGGCAAGGACCCCTACATCACCACAAAGTACGATGTGACGACCCTTGCGAAGAATATCCGAGATAACTTTGAAGAGTTCGAGAATAAGGACGTGGCGATCGCGGGACGTATGATGAGCCGCCGCATTATGGG
>JAFZOA010000282.1 GCA_017550775.1 Ruminiclostridium sp.
CCATCATCGTAAAGTTGCCCTTTGCGGCTCCGGCTACAGCACGCATAGCGTCGCTGACATCAACACCCATGATAGAGGCGACGTCGGAAGCTCTCTGCATCACTTTCGTGGTAGTTTCCATGCTGTCAGCAAGCCCATACCCCGCGCTGCCCTGCAGAAGTGCGCCTATATTGGTAGCGAATGACAGATATTCGCTTTTGGCAAGACCGAGGGATGATGCCGCGTTGTCTGCCGACCGTTCAAGTTCTCCCGAAAAATCTTTAAAGACGGAGCGCGCGCCGCCTAAACTCTGTTCGAGATCTCCCGCGGCGTCCATTGTGTCCTTTATCAGCTTACCGATACCGAGGGTAGCAATTGTATTCTTCAGAGTACCGAAGGCGTTCTGTATCTTGTCAGAGGCATCTACTCCGGCTTTGCCGAAATCCTCTAAATCCTTTTTGGCACTCTTCATCTCGGTTTTAAAATTCGATGCCGAGGCCGTAAGTCGGACATTTAATTCATCCGTTGTCAATTTCCCACCCCCTTATGCCGCAGCGCCTCATTGTGTCGCTGCGCTATTTTCATCATTACCGCCTTGCTTTCGCGCCAGTCTGACGTATCGACACCGCCGGTCTCTGTCCTTCCGAACAATTCAGGGAAAGCGTGTGTAAGTGTCTGAGGCGGGGTCCTTAAGCGCGATATCAGCGCCGAATAGTACGCAGTGAAGGCTGACTCCTGCAGATGTTTCTTTTCAACAAATCTAACAGTGGTGAACAGCTCTTTTATCGTAAGGTCATAGAAATCGCGCGGGCTTATTCCTGCGGCGACTGCTCTGGGGAAGATGTATTCGAGGTGTTCAGAAGCACTTCTGAAGTTTTCTCTTTCATCTTTCGGTCTGTCATTTTCTGGAGCTCGACCACTTCTCCTCTCAAAAAACCCGCAGCTACGAGCATATCCATAACAAGGAATTCATAGTCGTTGAAGTCTTTTCCTGCTGCGACCATTTCATCAAATATGGCTATCGCGGTTTCTTTTCTTTCGCTGTAAGAGCCCTCGGTGATCGCCGCAGCAAGGAATTCTACCGACACTTTGAGGATATCGAGTTTTCCGACGCCCTCATTTATGCCATATCCAAGCCGGTCTTCGAGCTCAATTGCGCGTCCTGCGGTAAGCCTCAGCGTTACAAGGTCACCGTTTTCACGCTTATATGTTACATGATTCGCCATGATTATTTCCTTTCTAAAAAATGCCTCGCCACGAAGGCGAGGCACTGTTGTAATGCATTAGGTGACTGTAATATCACCCTGTATCGTACACGCGACACGGAATTTAAGCGTGTCACCGACGGATGTTCCAAGCTTGTAAGTCTGGTGCTTACCGCTCCACGAACAGCTGGATCCGTCCGGATAAGTGACGGAGTAGGTCGTTGCTGTTCCATCCGAAGCGTGAGCAGCTGCGAAGTTTCCTGTCTGTGCGATAAAGTCGAAGTTAAGTGACTGGATATCCTGAAGACCGGGAATGTAGCTCTTGTTTGTCAGGTTATCAAATGTCGTAACATCTATTCTCGCAGGCTCGGAACCCATATCCGGGGTGCTTACGCATCCGGGGATTTTAGTGCCGCCGATCTTGAATTCTATGCCGGCAGTCGAAAAGCTTTCTACTGTAGGATTCTCATTAGGCATTTAGTTCACATCCTTTCTTGTTATAAAGAAGCGCCCCGATACAGCATCGAGGCGCTTTCGTCAACCGTGGTGGAGAAAGTCAGGGTCTCACGGTAAAGGTCATCTTCCTTCCCGGAAGGTCCCGACATTCTTCGGAATCCTGCGGCTGTCATTATCTGAGCGGCACTTATCGCGAGAAGACGTGCCGCCTGTTCCGTTATATGATAAATATCGGTCTGGACCGTTACGCTTGAAAGCAGCTCCACACCGTCAGGCGCGGCCTGTTCAATGTTGCTCACCTCTGAAAGCACGATAAGCGGCATTTCAGCAGATATGTCATTGTAGCTCAATTCGATCTGCGCCCCGAGCGGAGCAAGCAGGTCTCTTACGTGCGGGAGAAGATCAACCATTATCCGCCCATCCTTTCATTCAGTGCTTTAACAAGCTGTGAACGCACCATTTTTACGACGTATGTCCTGTTTTTCTCGCAGGACGGGCGCATATACGGACGGGCTTTCATTCCGTGACAGGTGTGCCACTTTCCTTCTGCGTCTTTATATCGCCATGACTTCCTTGCGGTGTGCGGGACCGCCGGATCACCTTTCGTGCCTGTGCCGTACTCCACAAAACCGCCGTAACGCTCATTTGTCCCGACCTGATACCCGTTCGGTATTTTCTCGACGGTTATGCTCTGGCGAAGATGCCCGGTCTTTGCGGGGACTATTGCCCTCGCGTCCTGCTTTATCTTCTCAGCGCCAAAGTATAAGCCTTTCATAACAGCATCAATACCGTTACCGCCAAGATAATCGAGCTTTTTTACAAGATTTGCGCATCCGTCAATTGTTATGTTCATGCTTTGCCTACTTTCTCGGCGGCGGCAACTACATGATCGCTGTAAAAAAGCAGACTGATAATGCGACAGTCTTGACCACGGATCGTGACTTTATCCCCCTCTTTGAGGGGAGAACCCCGCAGCATTATCAGATTATACATCTTAAGCACGCGATCACCATATAACGCTATCTCTGCTTTGTCCGTAACATGAGATACCTGAGCGTTTACGTATCCCTGTAAAACGCAGTCCGTCTGCGACCCGATATAACTGCTTGTCTGCGTGACCTTGCGATAATACGGGATACGCTCGGTATCTTTACGTATCAGCCTAAACATGGATAACGCCCGCCTTTCGCGGATAGCTCTGGAGCTGCTTTTCTATTGCGGGCGGCAGAGCTTCAAAAGATCGCGATATACCGCCTTCACTGCGCGAGCTTTCGCCCTCAGCGCCGAGCCTGTTATAAGCGATCAAAGCAAGCTCAAGCTGAACCCCTTTGAGACGTTCGGGCAGAACATCTCTGCCTATCCGATCAAGGATATAAGTCTCTGCGGTATCAAGAAGATCGGCAATTATGAAATCGGACACGTCCGGATAGCCGAGACGAAGTAAAAACTTATCCCTCACTGTCATACTTACTCCCATCGCTTTATCACCTGCCTTTACGCCTTTTTGGGCTTGTTCTTTTTTTCGGGCTTTGTTTCGGACTCTGCCGCAGATGTTTCCGCGACATCTGTCGCGGGCTCGATTACGGGCTCCGCTGCAGATGTTTCTGCGGTTTCCTCTACAGGCTTTTTCTCCTCAACAGGATATACGATTCCTACGATCTTTCCCATGTCGGCACCGCCTTATGTCGTAGCCTTATGGAGATAAATGCCCGCGGTCTTGTTTTCATAGACATCTGCAAGGCCGTAAGCACGGAAGAAGAACGCCCAAGCATCGGCATCCTGGTTCTCCTCGGGAGTGATGACCTTGTTTACGAGGTGCTTTGTGTACTGCATGAGAGCGTCCTTGCTGATGATCATGAAGTTGATATTCTTTGCACCTGTCGCCTTTGCATAGCCGCCGGCTTCCTCTCCGGAAGTTCTGCCGTCATTGAGCTTGATGCCTGTATAGAAACGTGTCTGCGGCACCTTTGTGATAGACTTGAATTCCTCAAGCACCTTCTTCGACTTGTTTGTGTCGAGATCGGCAGTAAGCGCGAGAAGTGTAGGTGTGATGAACAGCATTCTCTGATCTGTGGGTACTTCCGCCTCATCCATAGCATTTGTACCTGTGCGAAGAGCCGCGATAACGTCCGCACCTGTGGAAAGGTCTGCTGCGGCGGTAGTTCCGATATTGGAAGTGCCCGCATAAGTCGCAAAGCGGAAAGCGTCGAGCTCAGGCGCGACCTTTGTTCTGATGAACTCCGAAGAGAGCTTACCGAATGCTACGCCGGCGGTCTCTTCATTATCCATAGCGTCAACAGTGAACTTTCTGCCGCGCTCGTAGTTGAACTGTACTGTCTCGTTGGTTACAGTCACATCACCGCTCGCGTAACCGTTAGAGCGCGAATAGTCGCCGAGACCCTGCATAGAGATCTTCGGGATCACGATCTCGTTTGCGTTCTTGCCGGCCTGAGCGAGCGAAGGATCGCTGTCAAGCGCGGCTGTAACAGACGCGTACTTGTAAACAGCGTCCAGCTTGTCAATGTACTTTTTGAATTTTGTGATAGAATTAGGCATATTCTGTTTTCTCCTTTACTTAGTGTCTGCGGGAAGTCCCATGATAGCGTTTATGGCCGCATTGTCATCGGTCATTCCCTGAGCCTGACCCATTTTAGGTGCAGAACCTTTCATTCTGTCGTCCACTGCAGCCTTAACAGCCTCATTAAACGCCTTTTCAAGAGTATCGAGACTTGTCTTGCACTTATCCGCGTCGGTATAGTCGAGAGGTAATTCCGCGAGGGAAAGCGGCAGTTTCTTTTCAGCCAGTATCTCTTTTGCAGAGGCCTTAAGCTCTCTTCTGGTGATCTCCGCCTCACGTTCCCTCAGTTTCTGTTCAGCTACTTCCCGCTCGTGCTTTGCTTTTTCTTCGGCGTTCATCTTTGCAAGCTTTTCAGCCTCTGCCGCCTGCGCTTTAGCGTCCGCATCCCATTTCGCCTTCGCGGTTTCGAGAGCCTTGCTGACGCGCTTATCAAATTCCGACTGACCGCCCGATTTAAGGTAATCGTCAAAGCTCTGAATATTCGTGGCATTGTTCTTCTGCGGCTCTCCACCCGCTGCCTGCTGATTTGCTGCGGCGTTCTGCTGATTTGTGTTTGCTGCGTTGTTTGAATTAGGTTCCATAATACTGCTCCTTTTTTTGCCCCTGCCGTTCACGCCGACAGGTTCGTATTGTTGCCCGCGGCGTACCTGCCACCGCGTTCGTAATATAAAACGGCTCCGCCATTAAGCGAAACCGTTATTATCAAAGATAAATTTTATCCCCTTCCGGGTCTCCTTCACCGTTTTCACCCATCTTGTTTTCGTCGGAAATGGTGTTTGTGAGCGGTTCAATGTATTTCGCGATATAGTCCGGAAGGACATCACGATCAAGATGATACATAGCCCACGCCTCGGCAAAGAGCTCGTTTGTCTGCCCTTTTTCAAGATACTGTTTAAGCAGTCCTCTGCTCGTGCCTACCCATCTTTCGGCAGCCTGACGAAAGCCCCAGGGGAACATATTATCAGACGTCATCAAGTGGCCGCATTCATGATATATGGTGTGCCGCGTTCCGCTCAGCATGTTTTGGAGTTCGAAAGCGAGAGCGTTCTTGCTGTACAGGCAAAGACCGTCCGCCTTGCCGCGCCAGCTTGTAATTTCAGCATCGTCCGGGTATAATCTGAAAAGCGTATCGAAAGAACATACCAGATCGGGGCGCTTTTCCCTCGGAAGAGACATTATAGCCTCGTTTACAAAATTCGCGTACCACACGGGAAAATCATCATATTCCGGACGATTTACGCCTAAATCCTTTGCACGCGCTTTTGCTTCTTCTATTGTCTTGTCGTTTATTTTCATGGCATTATCCTTTCGGGCATAAAAAACCGCCTTGACAGTCAGGGCGGTTCTATTCAGTTGTTTCCTTTTCAGATTCGTCTATAACACTCACATTGCTCGCAAGAAATGTCAGCGTGACTTTCTGTGCCTCATGAATATCTTTTGCGACTGCATATCCGGTCACCCCACTAAACTTTGAATCGTCGACATATATTTCGGCGGTATCAAAGCCTGTCTTAACTATTTTTACTTTATGACCATATTCCATCATGTTCTGTTTCCTTTCGGGCATAAGAAAAGCGCATACCCGAAGGCGTGCGCTCTGATATGTGTTTAATTTTAACAGAAACGGCGTTTTCCGGCGCGTTTCTCTAAAAAGCTAAATTATATTACCGCAGGTTCAAAATTGCCGCACAGGCTCTCTCAGGCGCAAATACGACACAATAAAACCGCTCAACTTGTGAGCGGTTAATCGACAATTACGTTAGGCGATATTCTTATTACACTTCCACATTTTTCGCACACAAACTCATTCGCCTCTTTTACATCGTTTGCGGACGTTGTATAATATCCTGAATGACAGTCCTCACAACGGATTTTTTCCCCGCTCTGCAGTCGTTCTATTAATTCATACCCATTTTCCGCCAATTTGACCACCCCTTCGCCATTGATATGCCCCGTAATGCTTTTTGGCTAATGAAATCAGTTTTCGCTTTTCAGCAATCGTAAGATACGTACGATTTTCCTTATGCATTTTTTCTTTTGCCATGCAAACAGTTTCTGCCCACTGGCTCTGTCCTATACCGTATTGGTGGTGGCACACCTCGTGAACAAGCGTTTGCGCGGCTATCAACGGAGAATCAATATTATCCATGTATAACCAGATATTGTTTCCGTTCTGCATACCTCTGTTGGTATGCCTTTGCGAATCATACACAAACTTGGGCTTTATGCCATTGTTTATTAAATACTCAACAGCTTCTTGCCCGACTTGGGACTTATCCAACTCATTAAAAACATCATCCGGTGATGCGTGGTAAATTTTCGGTGTCCCGTCAACAGTATGATCAAACGCCTTTGCATAATTAATTATACCACTTTCCTCAGATTTGTCAAGCGGTTTCTGATATTTCCACTTCCCATCCGGGGTCTTTTCAAGGTTCTTTACCCACTCATCGAAGTCAACGTCGGCTCCGATTGCGTCCGCAGTATCGCCCCACATAGCGTCAAGCTCTTCCTCCGAGGGCAGCACCGCATTTGCCACAGAGCGGCAGAACGGGTGCATCGGCGGGTAATTTACGCCCGGCTTTGCCTGACTTACCTTGAACTTTTTCCCGTTGAGGCTTCGGCATATCTTCGAGGTGTCGCCGTCGAGCACAGCGGAGAACTCATATTCCTCAACGCCCATTTCGGTATAGCTGTGAAGCTCGGCCTGCCCGGTGACATAAGTACATTCGGTGCGAACGAGTCGGCGGGCATTGAAAAAGCTTGTCTGATATCGTTCGGCGATCTCCGCGGACATCTGCTGTTCGGACTTACCCGTAAGAAAGCCCGCCATAAGGTCACTTTTAAGCTCTCCTGCGAGCTTGTTTGTGTTATTCCATATTCTGTCCGAGTAATGCGTTCCGCTCCAATTGCGGGACATTATCGCGTCGATTTTGGACTGCGGAATAATATCGAACGCCCCGGACACGCCCGTGCCTTTCTGCACGTCGAATATCGTGTTCTGATAAGCCTTTACTATCTCCGAGGACAGAAAGCTGCTGTCTGCTTTGAGCTCGGTTCTGTATAAGCTGTTGCAGGTAGCGGCAATATTGCTGTTTATGGCATCAAGGCGGTTTATGCGGTACTGATACGCGGGTGAGCTGAGCGCCGCGAGCGCCTTTTCGCGTTCGACGGGATCTGCGATCTTCATCGCCGCGTCCCGGAGCACGGTCATGGCCGTCTTATTGCTTGACGGGTCAAGGATATCGAGCGCCTCTTCTTCCGACAGGCTGAAACCCTTCTGAAAGCCCCGAAAGACCTTGTCTATCTCGCTTTTTATGTATTCCTGCGACTGATAATAGGCTCTCCCTATCTCGTTGGCTGTGCGTTCGGCATCGGCCTGATAGTTCACCATGCGCTCAGCCGCGCGGCGCTCCCAGTATTCCTTACTCTTCATCTGTCTTCAAAGGCGTATTCGCAAAAGCCTCCTGCTGTGCCTTGACAGCAGCCGCCTTTTCTTCCTGCAGTTCGGCTTTCGCGCTCTCAACATCGGTTATAGCGGGTATCATATCGAACAATACCGACTGCGGTACAATCCCGTTGAGCATCGAGACCTTCTGCGCGTTCTCGACCTCGTTTTCGGGAAGTGAACGCTTGAATTTTATCGTGATCTTCGACACGTCGATAACAGCGCCGCCCTTGGCGCTGATTACGTTTGCAATCGACTGCAAACGAATGCGCAGACCTTCGGTGAAGTATCTTTGCTTTGTCTTGGTCTTCTGCTCCAGGCCGAGAAGCTTATACTTCATAGCCACGCCCGAGCTGTTGCCCGCGAACTGTTCGTCGCTCATATCCGGGACACCGCTTATCTTGTGAATGTCGGAAACTATCGACTTACGGAGTATCTCAACGCTGCTTTCGTCGAGCTGGCGGGTGAGGAACTGCGCGTCCGCTCCCTCGGCGGGAAGCTCAAGCACCTTCTGATTTTTAAGGTCTCTATAAGCCGAGAGCTTTTCATCGTCATCGTCGCCGAGAGTAGAGCCCTTGATAACGAGCATGGCGTCAACGAACTGCTCCTTATCGTTCACACGGTCCGACTGGAGCAGGTTGTAATCGTCTATAAGAGATATAACGTCCTCAAAGTCTCCCGAGCGTCTTCCGTTATTGTAGATCTCGTTTATCGGTACAGCGCCGAACGGATGTTCATGTACGCCGTCCTCGGCTACCGTGAGGCTGTTCAGAGTGCTGTCAAGAATAATATCATACATCAGCTTGTCAGTACACAGCTTTCCGTTGTACTGCTTAATGGTGCCTGTAAGGTTGTCGAAAACGGGGTAATAATAAACCGCAAAGACAGGCTTCTGTTCGACAGTATCGTCATATACGACAAACGCCCCGAGGGGTGAGAGCCTTGCAAGCTTCGGCTTTGCCTCGGAGTTCATGTAGATCATGTCATAAGCGCGCCCGAAGATCGCGGCATCTAAAGCAAGATCCGAATCCTGCGTAGCAGCGTCCATATCGTCAAGCACATCGGTAATGGGCGTGATGTCGGTATCAGCCGCCGAATACGTGACCGGCTCTCCGACAAGATACCCGGAAGTAAAGTCCGCTATGTACGCCGCGTGATTTGTAACGGCTCTGTTATTCTTGAGGTTGCCTTCTTTCTCCCGGTTGAGTATGCCGTGATTACCGTTATAGTAGTCGTTGAGCCTTTCCAGACGTTCAAGCTCCTTCTCCTTATGCCGCCTTATGTATGTTTTAGCGTCCTCGGGAACTATTTCCGAGGACGGCTTTGATGTTGTGAAAATAGGGGATGAAATCATCACATTACTCCTAACTTTGCTTTGGAATGTACCTTGATCTTACGCTGTTCCATATCGTCTTCCAGCGCATAACGCACCGCGTCTATGGTGTGGTTGTCCTTATCGGGGAATCCGTCGCGGAAACCGCCTTTTCCGTCCGGTTCAAGCGCATATCCGAGGAATTCACGCGCCACATTCGGGCAGCGGTCTCCGTCGATAACGATCTCGCGCAGGTTCTGCAGCCAGCTGATACCATGCTCTACGCTGCCTTTTCCTTTTTTGACCGCCTGGATCCGCAGACCTCGCGAACGCAGCTCATCATTTGACCGCGGCTCGGCAGATTCCGCCCTGATCAAGCGGTTTTCGGTGTTTTCTTTCTTGATTTCCTCGGTTATCGTGTCGTATTTCGCACCGCACTTGTAGAATTCGTCGTAAATGTATATCGTTTTGATGTTCTTCTGATACTGCAGGGCGACATACGCGAACGGATCCGCGCCATAGCCCCAGTCCAAACCGCGCCTTACGCGGTCAAAGCTCTGTATCTCTTCATCGGTTATCTTTCTTATTGTCACATTCGGGAATACCTCGGAGCCGGTACCCGTGATCTCGCCGAGATATTCATGCTCGTATGCGAGGGGATTTGTCTCTTTGAGGTGCTCCGCTTCGGCGATAAACTCTTCTCCGAGCCATTCCGGCGGTACGCTCCTGTAATCGCTCCGGTGGACCTGCTTTCTCACGTCCGTATCGAGAGCGGCAATGTTTACCCATGCGCGCTGCGTCTTTGGCGGGTTATAGCTGTAAAAAGCATCGAACTTTGAGCCGCCGCGCATCAAGGATTGGTTCATCGAGCGCACTTCTGGCATACCGTCGAATTCGTCGAGCTCCTCATACCAGATGTATCGGATATAGCCCTTTGACACTTTCGTCGATTTCAGCTTTTTCGGGTCGTCCGCCCCGCGGAATAATATTTTCTGCCCGGTCTCATACACGAGGCACAGCGGGCTTTTCATCGCCTTCCACCTGTCGGCGACCTGTAACTTGTCTATGGCCCATTGGAGCTGTTCATATACGCTGTCGAGCAGCGTGTTTCCGTATCTGCGGACAGCCACAGCATTTGTGCCGGGATTACGCATTATACCGAGTATTATTTCTGTCGATATAAACGAGCTCTTACAAGAGCCTCTGCCGCCCGGAAACCAGTGGTGCGTGTATTTTTCGTCCATGATGTCTCGGTGAACATCATAAAACGACGGGGCGATAATATCAGTCAGACGAACGTTTGATGTCATCGATTATCACCACGCCCTTATCCCCGTCAAGAGAAACTTTCTGCGTGTACTCTCCTGTCATCTTGTTGAGAGTGTCAATAGCACGGATGCGGCTGTCGGTCTCCTCGCGCGAATCGCTGGCGATCTCGGAAAGGATCTCCTGACGCTGCAGAGCGTCTATTATCCGCTTTTTACGCGCTTTTTGAGTTATCGACTTTATATGATCGGCGACCTCACTGTTTTCAAGCAGCTCGGAGCCGCGAGCCCTGGCGTAGTTTTCGGAGTATCCTGCCTTTACCGCCGACAGATACGCATTGCCGCTCTCAGCATAGTATTCCGCAAACCTTTTCTGTCGTTCGTTCAGTTATACTCTCTCCCTTCTGAATTCAGCCCGCTTCTTTATCCCACGTTTCATACGTTATCGCAAGCTGTTCCAAAGCCGACTTATGCAGCCGGACTGTATGGCGCGGGGAATAATTCAGGCTCTCTGCGATTTCTTCCGTAGTCTTTCCGTTTATGTATTTCTGGTACGCCACATCAAACAGCGAGCTGTTTTCGAGCGTTGATATAAGCTGTGAAACGCGATGCCCACGCTTTATAAGACAAACGATCTCATCATCCAGCTTGTTCATGAAATCGGCGATCTCCGCCGAACGATTTCCGACACGATCAGAGGCATTGCCTACCGAAGGCGCACCGGGTATCATATGTTCGGTTGACCGCGAAGGATATTCGGCGAGCGAACGCAGCACATCCAATTCCTCTCGCGCGGCCGCAACTTTTCTTTTGTAGGCTCCGTAGCTTTCAAGATAGGTTTTAACTCTTTCGATACGTTCGTCCATAGGCACCTCATAATACAAACAAAAAATCTCTCCCCCTCACAGGGAAGAGACTAAGATTATTGGAGCGGCAGTCCGGGACATTGACCCGTTCCGCCGCATACTGCCCCGCTGTTAAAGGAGGGACAGCCTGAAAGGAGGTAAATCCACATGAAGAAAAAAGTCATGTTCACAATCTAGCCGAAAAGTATTTTCAGTACTCCCCGATTATACAGTTTACCACGTTTTTCCTATGACATCAAGTGGCTTTTGGTGGTCAAATTCTTCGAGCGCCTTGAGATGCTGACGCAGGATCCAACGCTTATCCGTGAACAGCATAGCAGATATCTCATTCCACGAAAAGCCGCTGATATACCGCAGTTCGAGGATTTGTCGCTGTCTGGTGTCCGGCACAGTCGCGATACGAAGGTATATTTCCCGCCGGGTATCCGACATCTGGTGCACGCTGATCAGAAGTTGGCTGAGCTGTCTTTGCTTACTGTCTACGCCTTCATAGTCGCCCAATTGGGCCTGCTTTTTCATTTCGTCCTGAACGACAAGAGCCGCATCGAGGGCGGTGTTGATATCCGTTGTAAGCTGTTTGTACTGCATAAGATATTCTTTTGATGTCATAATAAGCTCCCTACACACATTTTCGACGTTAGTATGTCTTAGGGTGTCGATGTGTTATAGGCGGTTTTCCATAGCGATAAGAAATGCTATATTGCACGCGAGGTGCCATAGGTGAGGTAGTCCTGATTCTTCATCCACTCCGTCAGGATCCACGAGATACGCGAGTGCGTGCCGGAGCATTGCATCGCGGTACCGCTCGGTCTCAACCTTGCGCCAGCTTTCTTTTTCGCCGTACTTGTTGATACCGTACTCCCGGACACGGGCAATAGCAGTTATGATCTGTGTCGGTACAAGCGACAGGCGCGGCTTTCCTGCGTCTGCCTTTATCGTCTGGTCAAACATTGTTTTCCTCACTTTCTTCCAGTTCTATCAATGGTAAATCTTCATAAAAATCAAAATTGAAATCTTTTCTAATATCATCTTTCATAGCTATTCGCCCGTTTATTATTTCTGAATTGTATCTTGCAATATCATCGGCTATCAAAACAGTTCCGTTATCGTTTTTCTCTATTGCATACATTAACGCTTTGTATTGTTCAATATATTTGTTTTTTTCTTTCTGTGCCACATAATCAACATGTACAGGAACATATAGAAGCAAGAAAACGAAAAAAATCACACCCGACAATACGCTAATTATAAGCGTTACCGCTGCAAATGCATCGTGCTCAAAATGAAATAAAATGATAGTTGCTATCACGGATATTAATAATATACCGCCCAAAATTATAATTAAATTCATTTATTATCCTCGCTTTCGTCCATTATCGCCCCGCAATATCCACATACACTGTTTTCTTGACAAACGTGTTCGCACGCGCTACACGTCCCGAAAAATGTATAATTACGCTCATACGTGTATTTCCAGTGCGCATGAACGACAGGAGCGACATCATCGGTATCGAACGCGACCAGAGGACAATCGTCCAGGCGCTTATGATATTCCGTATCTTTGTATTTAAGCAGACGACACATCCCGTCGTACTCTACAGGGCATTCATCACAGTAGCTAGGCATTTTACAGCCTTTTATCAGTATGCTCATTTCGTTTCCTCGCTTTCTCCATAGCTGCAGTAGTCGGTTGTTTTCATCGCAATACCCCTGCAGGGGAATTTGGAGCATTCCCCGAATTTGCCGTCCGGGAAAGGCTTGAAGTTTTTACACTCAGAACAACGGACGACAGCAGTAACATCAGTAATAGGTGGACCCTTATACTCAGGCAAACTCCATCTAAACGGTTTTCGCCGAGGCTGTGTGTACAGTATGCACCTGTAATTGTGAGTCCGAAGCGGGCAATCATCACACCCCGCCATATCACAATAGAATTTTAAGAACCACGCAGAAAACAATACTTTTTCCTTGCCGTTCACGGTTCCCACTTCCTTCCCAGATATTCGATCTTCACAATATCTCCGCCGTCACCGTGGAGACCGCCGAAATACTCTATGAAACAGAAGTTTCCGGCTAGTAGAGCCCTGCTGTCGATATGCTCCGCGTCGTAGATAAATTCCAACACACAAGTCACATCGTATCCGTCAGCGTGTTTTGTCGGATGTCCGAAGAAGTTCGGATCCGTGCCATCGTCCTTGAATTCCCCGAGCATGACATACATCTCGGTACCACATTTCAGCGTTACTCTGAACGCGGTTCCGATCTTCCGCCCGTAGGCGCTGCCCATAGCCGTGAGGAAGTATGTACGTTTCCCGTCGGAATAACAGCGGATACCGTACTCACCTGTGAACGCCTGGAGCTGTAAAGCCCACTGTTCGGACTTCTTGTTCGTGATCGCGGTGTATGGCATGCCGGAGATCACGTTTGTGTGACCTTCCGGCAGAGGCTCCTGCGGAAAAATTGCATTCGCCTGCAATATTTCTTCGTCCGCTGCGACTGTCTCTTCTTTCATTTCGACGATCTTTTCTTCCGGCTTCTTGTTTTCGATACGCTTAACCGTCGGTGCACCACCGAGAGCCTCGACCTTTGCCCGGAGATAGCTGTTGTTGCTTGTCAGCTGAGCGACTTCTTCCCGCAGATGTTCGTTCTCGGTCGTGAGAACATCGTACTTTTCCGCTTCGCACTTATGCCCGAGCCCGTAAGCGGAAACCGTCGCTATGAATGCGACTGCGCCTAATATAATGCTTATCATACGTCTCATATTACTCCTCTCTGTAGCCAAGACCGAACCGCGCGAGCTGCGGGGTATTCTCGGTGAATACCTTTTCGGCGCATACCACACCCCGCCTTGCGATGTTCGAGCGAACGTCGGCGTATTTGTGCCCGGTCTCATCCGCGAACATTGACCGGGCGCGGTTTCTTGTCTCCGCGGCCACATAGAAGCCGTCATCCTCGTTATTTTTGAAGCAGAAATAAATATCAGTTCTCATTTGAATTTTCTCCTTTCGGTTGACCAACATTATCCAACATTTTTCTTGACTCTCTCGATCCTTGCTTTCAGGCTGTTTATAAGCATATCCTGAACCGCTCCCTTATCCTGTAACGCAGCGACCACATCTTCGTCACGTCCTTCCTGGACGATAAGGTGATGAATGATGACCTTCTGCTGCTGTCCCTGTCGGTGCAGTCGCTTGTTTGCCTGTTGATACAGTTCCAGGGACCAGTTCAGCCCGAACCATATCACATGATTTCCGCCGTCCTGTAGGTTCAGCCCGTAAGCGCAGGACGCGGGGTGCGCTAAAAGTATATAAATATGCCGATTA
>JAFZOA010000283.1 GCA_017550775.1 Ruminiclostridium sp.
ACCCCCGTTTATGACCCGACCCACCCCGACGCGGACGAGGACGGATACTACTACCGCCCGAACGTTGACGTCGCGGAGGAGGAAATAGATATGCTCGCGGCAACACAGTCATACTCCGCGAACCTCACGATTTTCAACAGCCTTAAATCAATAGCAGGCAAGGCCCTTACGATAGGAAAACAGTAATAAACCGGAAACAATGATGTAATCGAAAGGAAAAAGCAATGGAGATCATACCTATGTCGCCGACGATACATACTATCGCGGCAGCAGACCGGCTATTCGCCAATACTCATGTCATCGAGACACAGGATACCGCAACTGAGGGAAGCCTGAAGACAGGAACGTTCCTCGACGCACTCACTGGACTCTGGGATCAGGCGGCGGAAGCGCAGGCTCAGAAAAGCGAAGATATGATGAAAATTATGCTCGGCGATACAGACAACCTCGAAGAGATACAGATGAACATAGCCAAAGCCGAGGTATCGACAGAACTTCTCGTGAACATAAAGAACGCCGTCGTTGACGCGTACAACGAGATAATGAGAATGAGCATATAACCTGTGCTTACCCCCTGAGGACACGGAAGTCATAAGGAAGTTTTCCGAAGTGCCTCACGGACGAGGTGCATACAGAAGAAAACCCCCGGAATGAAGGAGTGACGTCCCGCACGGGACAATGTATATATGAATAAAGCAAAAGAAATATTCGTGAAGATAGGCACTACGGTAAAAACGAAGTGGACGTCTCTCGATAAAAAGGTAAAGATCGCGATAATATCCATTCTGTCGGTCGTGATAGTGTCGCTCATAGTCCTTATCGTCATAAATTCCGTGACACGCTACGCTGTGCTTTACAGCAACGCCGACACGGAAGAGGCTACCGAGATCGTGACCGTATTGCAGGGAGAGCTCGGTGAAAGCGAGGTACGCTATATAGGCGGAGATATCCTCGTTCCCGCCAACAAGGTCGATACCCTTCGCGCCCAGCTCGCGGTCAAGGGCTATCCGAAAAACGCATTCAACTATGATATATGGGACAACAGCATAGGAATGTTCTCCACCGAGACGGACAAGCGCGTAAAACAGATACAGCAGCTTCAGGAGAACCTTCGTGCTACTCTCGCTACATACGACGGGGTCGATTCGGCTCTCGTTATCCTAAATATCCCCGAAAATGACAACTACGTTATCTCCACTACCCGCGACGAACCCGGCGCTTCGGTAGTTTTAAGCCTCAACCACCCCTTAAGCGTGAAAACGATCGAGGGCATATACAACCTCGTCAGAACGGCGGTGCCGAGACTTAAGCAGGAAAACATCACCGTTACGGACAGCACCGGCCAGCTCCTCACAACAGAAACCGTCGCGAACGCTCTCGACAGCGCGGACGAGGTCGAACTCTACTACAGACGTCTCGAGTTCCAGAAAGAGATCTCGGACATTCTCGACAAAAAGCTCGGCGAACTTCTCAAGAAGGTTTTCCCCGATTACCGCATAGGTGTTGACGTAAGACTCAACTATGATGCGGAAGTCGCACAGATAAAGGAATATACCCCGTCGGTAGATGAAGAAGGCAACCACGGCGGTATGGTACAGGACGAAAAGATCGTCTCGGCCGGCGGAGGAAACGCCGAAGAGGGCGGCCTTGTCGGAACCACCGTGAACTCGGATATCTCCCCCGACTACCCGACACTCCGTATCGGCGAGGGCGACGAGTTCTACTATGAAACACAGCATGAGATACACTACCTCGTAAATGAGGCTATAAAGCAGGTCGAAAAGGACGGCTACAGCTATGACAACATCTCCGCGTCGGTCATCGTTGACGGAGATCCCGAAAACTTCACCCAGGCGAACATAGACGACTGGGAAAAGCTTATCGCGGACTGCATCGGCACGACTTCCGACAAGGTATCGTTCATTCCGACCAACTTCACTCTCGACAGAACGGGCGACGGCACAGGCGACGGCGGCGTTGTGGTACAGGGCGGCAGAAATACCCTCGTATTCATCATCATCGCACTCGGTCTGCTGCTAATAATCCTCCTCGTTACCGCACTCGTGGCGGCAGGCTCGAGCAAGAAGCGCATAAAGGCGAAGCGCGCCGCGGCTCTCGCGGCGTCCTCCGGCGCGAACCCCTCGGCTGCAAACATAACCTACGACGAGGAAGAGATGAGAAGAAGGGCGGAGAGCGAAGCCGATTACGACTTCGAGATACAGAGCCTTTCCGGAGACGAGAACGAGGCTTCGAGAGATGCGCTCCTCAAGAAAGAGATACGCGATTTCTCGACTTCA
>JAFZOA010000284.1 GCA_017550775.1 Ruminiclostridium sp.
AGCGGACAGGATATGCGTTCGTGTATAAGCTCGGGCGGTACGCGACTGAGCTTGTGATAATGCTCACCTCCGCCTCGGTCATATATCTTGCCGTACTTCACGACCCGGACTTTGATACGGGGCTTTACGGTGTGGCGGAGCTTGTCTATGACCTTCTGAAGGTGCCGTCGGCGGTTCTTCTTTCCACATGGCTCGTTATCAACCTCATAGTCTTTGTCATCATCGAGCTTGTTAGCCGCGAAAAGCTCACGAAGCCGAAGAAGCTGGGTCTTGCCGTCCTTCGTTTTGCGGCATCGGCGGGGGTATCGTTCCTTATCTGCTTCGGGGTTTTCAGCAGCGACGGCTTCGGCGCGGGTGCGTATGTTCCCGGGGTGTCGGAGATCGGGAGCGTCGGTATGTACTGGTACAGCTCGGATATGTATGCTATAGACCATTACGCCGAGGTGAAGGACGAGAGCGCGGTAAAGCTCATCACCGACTATCACCGCCGTATTATCGCAGAGCGCCCCGACGAATACTTCAACTCGTTAAGCCTCAGCTACTACATGAAAAACGGGGAATATGTCCACAGGACGTATTACCTCCCCACGGAATACACCCTCGACTGCACGAAGCTGTGGTTTGAGAGCGGCGCCTTCGCGGAGGGCTGCAAGAGCAGAATGCCCGGGTATGACGCGATCCCGAGGCTGTCCGTGAACGTCGGTACTGTCGGCAACATCAACGGCGAGGCGGTATGGACGAAAGCCGGTATAGGCGCGAATGAGTTCCTTACCGCGCTTACACACGATGTCGAAAAGACCGCCTACGAGGACATTTTCCGGCACGACGGAGCAGGCTATATCTGGGTAGCTCTGCTCCCCGAGAACAGCATTACCTCGCAGTACAAGTTTCAGGTGTGGGACACCTTCGAGGAGACCCGCGGGCTGCTGAGAGAGTGCAACTGCGACGTTTTCGGACAGCTCCTTGACGATCACGCCGTGAAATTCTATATGTACAAGGCGACAAGTCTCGGAGACTACACCACGAAGAAAAAGCTCATGGAGACCGTGGATATCTACGGCGACACCAGGGTTTACGACGAGCCGAGGGAGTACCGCGAGCTCGACTATGTGACGGCAAGGGAGCTGATAACGAAGTCGGCGGTCATGACCATGTACTCTGAAAGCCGCGATATATACATCATCGTGCCGTCCTACGAGTTCCTGGACGAAAACGGCGAGAAATACTTCCGCACAGGCTACAGCGGGGATTACGAATACTATGTCACCGAGGCGAACCTTGACGAGGCGGCGGGAATATACGCGAACGCTCCCGCCGCGACCGACGATGAGCTCCGGAAGTACCTCGGCGTGATAAACAATTACACATGGGGAGAGTGAGAGGAATGAAATATTATCTGTACAAGCTTAGAACGCTTAAAGTGCATATCGTGCTGATGTGCATTTTCGCGGCGGCTTCCTATCCGCTCTTTTCGTCGGCGCTCGCCGCATATTTCAACATCTACATCGGCTACGACGAAATGGTGAAGACCGCCTATAACCGTAACTCCGCCGAGCTCGCGAAGCTGGACGAAATGCTCTCGGACGCTCTGAACACCACCATATTTATGGGTATCATAGGCGCGGTGGCTCTGATAGCAATGTTCACGACGGCGATACCGGTACTTGTGAAGTGCTTCGGGTATCTGAGCAAAAAGCCGCTCGCCGATATGGAGATGTCCGCGCCGGTAACGGTGAGGACGCGCTTCTTCGGAAGCTTCTTCGCCGGTCTCACAGTTTATCTTGTACCCCACGTCATCGCGGCGGCCATCGGCTGGGCGGAGATAGGCGGGGACACGGGCGTGAGGGTGATCGACAACGTACACGAATCCTACCGGCGCATGATGATCTACGGGCTTATGATGTGCGTGCTGTTCTACTGCTCGACGGCGCTTATCGTTGCGGTATGCGGGCGGATAAGGACAGCGGTGATACTGACGGTATTCATGAATTTCGCGGTTCCCGCCGTGACGATCTGCGCGGGGTATCTCTCGTTCACCTTCGGCTACGGGCTGAACACGGGGCTTGTCGATGAGATGTTTGAAAGGGTAGGGTGGTTCTCGCCGCTCGGACTGCTGATAAAGTATCTCGCGCAGGGCATTTTCGGCTCCCACGCGAGCGGCATGATACAACCTGCGCACCTGCTCCTGTTCCTGCTGTACTGCGCGGTTTTCGCTGCGGCGGCATACTTCCTCGTGAAGCACCGCCGCCACGAGCGCACCGGCAATGCTTTCGTGTTTAAGAATGCGCGGCACGTATTCTCAGCTGCTGCGGTACTCGCCGTGACACTTATCATCACCTCGTCTGTGGTACCGGGCTTTGATGCCATGACGCAAATAGGAGTAGCGGCGGGGACTGTTGCGAGGATAGTGGCGGTTGACGCAGTGCTCTGGCTCCTTACCACATTCGGCTTCTTCTGCGCCTTTGAATTTGCGGGGAGCAAGGGTGAGAAAAACAGAAAGAAGCGGTTCGCACTGTTCGCGCCGATCGTCATGGCAAGCGCTGCGGTGACCTTCGCGGTGACCTTTACTCAGGGCTTCGGCGCGGCTTATCAGGTCCCCGTACCCGACAACATAGACAACGCCCGTATAAGCGTTGAGGTGGGGGATATGTATTTCAGCGCGGCGTATTTCGACAAGGAGATCTACGCCCCGTACTTTGACGAGGGTATCTACGGTAGCGAGATACTCGACGACCAGCCCGACCCGTCCGAGATAACAAACCTTCACCGGGACATCATCACGGGTGTCAGGGGAGATACCGGCGAGGTGGAGATATCGTATGCTCTGAAAAGCGGGGTCGCGGTATCGAGAAAATACACCGTCCCGGAGGAATACCTGAAACGCGCCTTTGAGCTTACCGGAATGCCGGATATCAAGCCGTGGGAGCTTGAGGGTATAGGCAAAAGCGAGTATGTGAAGGTCGAGACACCCTACCGCGGCAAGCCCGCCATGAGCGCCGAGATACCGTCGGAGGAATTTCTGAAGGCGATAAAGGCGGACTGCGCAGATCTTTCTTACGAACGCGCAAAGATCATGAACACCCACAGCGCGGACGAAAACTGTTACTTCTGGGTATATTACGGGAGCGGAGAGGAAAAGTACAGCTACGGCTTCTCGATCACCGTGAACAGTCTTTTTACGCGCACCATAGACCTTCTCGAACAGTACGGGATCCCGCGTGAGGAGCTTTTTCCCTGGAAATGAAATAAAGAACAAACAAAGCGTATAACTTGCATAGGCGGGTTATACGCTTTGTGTTGTCTGCAATATTCACATGATAACGCTTGAAGCGAGTGATGTGTAATCAACGTGACGCTGCACCTGTACGGCAGCATGACGGAAATCAGTTCTGGCCGTAGTATGCGTTCTTTCCGTGCTTTCTGAGGTAGTGCTTATCAAGCAGCTCCTGCTGCATAGGACCGATACCGGGAGTCATGCTTTGCGCATGATAGTTCATGAACGCAGCTTCTTCGAGCACCACCGCGTTATGCACCGATTCGTGCGCGTCCTTGCCCCATGTGAAGGGTCCGTGGCTCATAACAAGCACAGCGGGTATCGTCATGGGGTCGATGCCTTCAAAGGTCTCGATTATCACATTTCCGGTCTCTTTCTCGTATTCTCCTGCGATCTCCGCTGGAGTCATTTTTCTTGTACAGGGTATCTCGCCGTAGAAGTAGTCGCCGTGCGTCGTGCCGAGAGCCATAATACCCTTGCCCGCCATTGCGAACGAGGTCGCCCAGCGGCTGTGGGTATGGCAGATACCGCCGACCTCTTTAAATGCGCGGTACAGCGCAAGATGTGTCGGAGTGTCGCTTGAGGGCTTGTATTTTCCCTCCACCTTCTCGCCCGTTTCAAGGCTCACGACTACCATATCGTCGGCGGTCATACCGTCATATTCCACTCCGGAGGGCTTTATGACGAACATACCGCTCTCCCTGTCAACGCCGGAAACATTGCCCCATGTGAATGTGACAAGTCCGTGCTTCGGGAGCATAAGGTTCGCTTCAAGTACTTCCTGTTTCAGTTTTTCAAGCATGATCTTCTCCTATAATAATATTTTTTTATTCAGCCGATCGTAAAACTCTGAAAACATCTTTAATACATTTGTTATAAATCATTTAAAACATAGTTTTCTTCCTCTTGATATTTATCCCCGTCGGAGGTGTGGATAGATACTGTCGGACTTTTACGATCGCCTGTTGTTATTAATGATTCTCTGTTTCGTGCATCGTTCATACCGGCATGTCAAACAGCTTGCAGAAATTGTTGGTGTCCGGAAAAAGTCTCTCGCGGAGCAGCGGGCTGTTCAGCGCCTATACCGAATACGTCCTTTTTTTCCAATGCTTTGCGATCACCGCAAACAACGGCTTTGTTACCAGATCGTATATCAGGTACAGCACAAAGCTTATAAGATACATTACGATCGTGCAGCCGAGGATATGTGCCGTGAGAAGCGCGGGGTTTTCCTGCACAAACCTGTCGATGCCGCAGTATTCAAGCAGGTTCATGTGGATAAGATATGCCGGGAATGACGCGACAGCAAGCTTGTTTATCACGCTGTTGCCGGCCATATTTATGTTCCGGAATAGCAGGAACACAAGGACGGATTCTATTATCACCAACGGGTGCTCGTAATTGTATGCGGTCGTAGCAAAGATGTCTCGTCCGGTGATCGTCTTTTCAAGATATGTGAGACCCATGATCGCCGCGACTGTAAGTAAAAGCCAGAGCAGGAGCTTGCCGGAACCCGTTTTTTTGCCCTTGTCCTCACGGTCTTTCAGATAGCAGCCGATCAGATACACGAGCACAAAATTCACTATCGTATATCCCGCCTGTGAACCGAAAAGCCCTATGGTGCTTGCTCCGTAAATATCGTCCTGATAGTAATACTGGACAATGTCGGGGATTATGGCATATACCGAGAACAGACCCGCCAATATCAGTAACAGCGTCTTTTTGCCTGAGTCGGAGAGGTGTGTCCAGACAAGGTTGATATACGGCGAGATAAGATACAGTGCGATATACACGAACACGAACCAGTAGCTCGGCGTGAAGTATCCGAGAACAGTCCTGAAGTCGAGACTGTTTCCTTTCGGAAGCTCCTTTATCAGGCAGAATGCAAGTTCAAAAACCACAAGCTGTGCAATAAGTCCCACCGGCTTTAAGAAGTCACGTTTCATCGAGCCGCGCATAAAATAGCCGGATATGAGCACATAAAGATTGACCGCGCATATTGATAACGACTCAAAGAACGTCATGATCGCCTGGTTTATGCTCCCGTCGGTAACAGCTGCATATCCGCCTCCTATTTTCGGATTGTTGTAGTGAAGAATGATAACTCCGCACGCCGCGATTATTCGCAGCAATTCTATATTTGATTGTCTGTTCGCTCTGTCCGCCATGTTACACACTTCTCTCAGGTAGTAAGTCCATATATCCTAAAGCAAATCACTTTCTGTTAATTATAGCACATTTTCACGAAAAGGTCAATGACTTTTGAAGGACTTTCGGTAATTTTTATAAATGCGGAACATACACGCCCGGTCAGAGATCCCGCAGAAATAAAGCGCGTATTCCGGTTTTACAGTCGATCACATAAAGAATATTGTTTTTTTGCCCAAAACACTTGACAAATCCGGAGAAAAATAGTATAATATTCACGAACGGTAAAACCGTAACATATATCAATCTTATTTTTAGGAGGCTATATTATGGCACACAAGGAAACATTAGAACAGTTGAAGGGTAATCCCCAGCAGGCAAAGCAGTTCAACGAGGTCGCTACATTTATCAACGATGCGCTCAAAAAGGAAATGCCTGTTCTTATGAAGCTGGTGCAGTTTGATGTCCTGGCGGAGATCCAGAAGAAAGCAATTGCGGACGGCCTCAAAAACGCCAATTCGGGCGAAAAACAGCTTACAGAAACGCTCGACAAGCTGCTCGGTCAGGTAAACAAGGATCTGCTGAATCAGATCTCCAAGGCTTGCGAGAAGCTCAAGGCGCAGTAAATACATTATCTAAAAGCGGTTTGTCTCTGTTCAGGACGGGGACAGCCGCTTTATTTGGATAAACCCGGCGGCGAGGAAGAAAATATCCCGCCTCGGGAGACCCGGGACGGGAATGGGTCCAGCGTCACGCCGTTAGAGTTAACATTTCAGATAATACTACGGCGGCGAGGAAGAAAATATCTCGCCTCGGGAGACCCGGGACGGGAATGGGTCCAGCGTCACGCCGTTAGAGTTAACATTTCAGATAATACTACGGCGGCGAGGAAGAAAATATCCCGCCTCATGTGACCCGGGACGGGAATGGGTCCAGCGTCACGCTGGAGGAACAATACCATGACATCTGGAAGCCGTTCAGCTTTCAAAGGTGAACATACTGTAGGGGGGGATATTACATTATTGACCCTATAAAAAAGCCTCCGGATTGTTATAGTTGGTACTTCAAATTCTACGGACGATTTTTAAGACGCTCGAATCGAATAAGATTAATTTAACTAAGATTTATAAGTATATTCTTACTTGACAAAATCAAATTAATAATATATAATTATAAAAAAAGATATGATCTTTAAAATCAATCGGGCTGTTGTACAAAATTAACAAAAATGTTATTATTTTTGTTTGAAATATTATTAAAAGTGTTGACTTTTTTGATTTGTGTGCTATAATAATGTAAAGAAGTATTTCTTCTTTATTGAACAATTACGTTTCACAATGTACGGCAAAAAACATTGTATTATGATTCAATTATGTTTCGCAATGTACAGCAAAACACATTGCACTATGATTCAATTACGGCTCGCAATGTCCGGCAAAACACATTGTAGATACTGCTGTATTTAAGATTATACAGCAGTATCATTTTGTTTAGGAGAGTTAAAATGGTAGAAC
>JAFZOA010000285.1 GCA_017550775.1 Ruminiclostridium sp.
GACCGACGCGGCGGGGTACTGCTTCTGCGGGACGGCAAAGCGCGGAAACATGGAGCTCACGGCAGTTGTGCTCGGCTGTGAAAGCGACGAAGACCGCTTCTCGGCGGCAAGGAACCTGCTGGACTTCGGGTTCGACGGCTACGAGCGGGTGACCCCGCACCCGGACATAGCGGAGCTTACGGAGATACCCGTGGAGGGCGGGATAAAGGGCGGTGCGGATACCCGGTTCACGGATGTGCCGGAGCTTATCCTGCCTAAGGGTAGCGGCGGGCGGATAAAGTATCACTACAGCCGCGCCGGGAAGATATCCGCACCGGTCGAGAAGGGGCAGATACTCGGATTCGTGACCATGGAGATAGGCGGCGAGGTGATCGGCAACGCGAAGATAGTCGCGGCGGAGGCTGTCCCGGAGCTTGACTTCGCGCGGTGCGTAAGCTACCTGCTCAAAGAGTTCTTCTCGTTCTGATACGGAAAACTTCTTTACTGCGTCCTGCGGTTTTGCCGCTCCTGTACCGACGAACGTCACTTATTACATTTTCATGACATCAGCAGAAATGCCGGAGCAGTTTCAATACTGCTCCGGCATTATCGTTTTTAACCGCCGTATAAAGTCAGGCATCAAAGCGCTTTGAGCGCCTTTATCGACTCCTCGATCTTATCCATTTTCTCCTGTGCCTTCGCGAGCTTTGCGCGCTCGTTCTCTATCTGCTGCGCGGGAGCCTTGGCGAGGAATCCCTCGTTGTTAAGCTTTCCGTTCAGGAAGTTAAGATCCTTCTCTACCGCCTTCTTCTCCTTTTCAAGCCTTGCAAGCTCCTTCTCCGTGTCAACGAGCTCGCCGAGAGGCATGAATATGCGCGCCGCCGATGTTACCGCATTCGCCATGCTCGCTGTATCTTCCACCTTGTCGGTGATCTCGACATTCGCGGCACCCGCGAGCTTCTCGAAGAACACCGCGCAGGACGCGAACAGCTCCTTCTCGGCAGTCTCTATGTGCATAGTCACCTTCTTGGACGGCGGTACGTTAAGCTCGGTGCGCTTGCCGCGTACAGCCTTCACCGCGTCGATGATCTTGGTGAAATCGGCTTCCTCCGCGGAGAAGTCAAGAGCCGGATCGTATTTGCTCCACTCTGCGACCATTATGCTCTCCGCCTCGCCGGCGACCGGCATGGACTGCCAGATCTCCTCGGTGATGAACGGCATGAAGGGGTGTAAGAGCTTCAGAATGTCGCGCATAACATATACGAGCACATTCTGCGCAGCTCTCGCGGTCTCGCCGCCCTGCGCGATACGCGGCTTGGTGAGCTCGATGTACCAGTCGCAGTAGGTGTCCCAGATAAAGTCATACAGCTTTCCGAGTGCGATACCGAGCTCAAAGCTCTCGATGTTGTCGGTGACTTCCTTTACGAGCCTGTTGCAGCCCGAAACCACCCACTTGTCCTCTATGGTAAGCTCTGCGGGGAGCTCCGCCTTCTCCATGTCGTCGGGAAGGTTCATAAGAATGTAGCGGGAGGCGTTCCAGATCTTGTTCGCAAAGTTACGCGCGGAGGTGACCTTTGCTACCGTCCAGCGCATATCGTTTCCGGGGCTGTTTCCGGTAACGAGCGCGTATCTGAGCGCGTCTGCGCCGTACTTGTCGATTATCTCCAGCGGGTCAACGCCGTTGCCGAGAGATTTGCTCATCTTGCGCCCGAGCTCATCGCGTACAAGACCGTGTATCAGAACGTGCTCGAACGGCTTCTTTCCGGTATGTTCCAGCGCCGAGAAGATCATTCTCGATACCCAGAACGAGATGATGTCGTAGCCGGTAACGAGCGTGTTGGTCGGATAGAAGTATTTGAAGTCCTCGGTCTCGTGAGGCCAGCCGAGTGTGGAGAACGGCCAGAGAGCCGAGCTGAACCATGTGTCGAGAGTATCCTCGTCCTGCTTCATGGGCTTGCCGCACTTCGGACATACGGCAACGGGAGTCTCGCTTATGAGCTCGTGCTTGCAGTCCTCGTTCGTGCAGTAGTACGCGGGTATGCGGTGACCCCACCAGAGCTGACGGGATATGCACCAGTCGCGGATATTCTCCATCCAGCGCAGGTAGGTGTTCTCGAAGTGCTTCGGAACGTATTTGAGCTCGCCGCTCTTTACTATCTCGATAGCCGGCTCTGCAAGCGGCTTCATCTTCACGAACCACTGCTTTGAGCAGCGCGGCTCGACTACGGTATGGCAGCGCTGACAGGTGCCGACGTTGTGAACGTGCTTTTCTATCTTGACGAGCAGCCCCTGGGCTTCAAGATCGGCTACCATGGCCTTTCTTGCCTCGTATCTGTCCATGCCGGCGTACTTTCCGCCGTACTCCTTGTTTATGCTCGCATCGTCGTTCATGATGTTGATGATCGGAAGGTTATGGCGCAGACCTACCTCATAGTCGTTCGGGTCGTGAGCGGGGGTGATCTTTACCACGCCGGTACCGAAGTCCATTTCAACATACTCGTCCGCGATGACGGGTATCTCCCTGTCGGTGAGCGGGAGCTTTACGGTCTTGCCCACAATGCCCTTGTAGCGCTCGTCGTCGGGGTGTACCGCTACCGCCGTATCGCCGAGAAGAGTTTCCGGACGGGTCGTTGCAATCTGAACAAAGCCGCTCCCGTCGGTAAGCGGGTAGTTGATATGCCAGAAGTGACCCTCCTGCTCCTCATACTCGCACTCGATGTCGGAGATAGAGGTCTTGCAGCTCGGGCACCAGTTGATGATGCGCTCGCCGTGGTAGATGAGCCCCTTCTTGTAGTAGTCGATGAATACGCGCTGTACCGCCTCGGAGCAGCCGTCGTCAAGAGTGAAGCGCTCGCGCTCCCAGTCACACGACGAGCCGAGCTTCTTGAGCTGGTTCTGAATCTTACCGCCGTACTCGTGTGTCCAGTCCCACGCGCGTTCGAGGAATCCGTCACGGCCTATCTTATCCTTTGTGAGACCTTCCTCCTTCATTTTAGCGACTACCTTCGCCTCTGTAGCTATGGAAGCGTGGTCGGTGCCGGGGAGCCACAGCGCGGAGTACCCCTGCATACGCTTGGTGCGGATAAGGATATCCTGCAGGGTCTCGTCAAGCGCGTGTCCCATATGGAGCTGTCCCGTTACGTTCGGGGGCGGGATAACTATGGTATAGGGCTTTTTTTCGGGGTCGCGTTCGGCGTGGAAATAGCCCTTCTCCTCCCAGTTTTTGTAGATGCGCTCCTCGAAGTCCTTCGGGGAGTAGGTTTTTGCGAGTTCTTTCTTCATGTTGTCTGACCTTCCTTATATTTTGAATTTGACGTAATAACTGTATTGTTTTATCCGCCTGTCCTGAGCCTTTCATAAAGCTCATTATCCGGATCCACAAGTATTGTCTTGTTGTTCGTGAATATCACCATTCCCGGCTTTGCCCCGTTCGGCTTCTTGACGAACCGGGCGAGGGTGTAATCCACTGGTATCTTTGTACCGTTTCGCCCCTTCGAGCAGGTCGCCGCGAGCTGTGCCGCCTCGACTATCGTGCTGTCGGGAATGGTTTTTCCCTCCGCTCGGATAATGACGTGGGAGCCGGGGATATTCTGCGTGTGCAGCCACATATCCTCCGGCAGCGCGGTCTTGAGCGTGAGCTTGTCGTTCTGGAGATTGTTTCGCCCGACAAGTATCTCGAACCCGTCACCCGACCTGAATTTGAGCGGCGGGAGCGCCTTGGGGAGCTTCACCCCGCGCTGCTCCTTCACCGCGGCGATATACCCGGTGCTTATAAGCTCCTGCCGTATCTCGGAGATCTCCGCGTCACTTCCCGCACCGCTCCCGACTCTGGAAGCCTCGTCGAACACGCTGTCGATGTAGGCGAGCTCCTTTTCGCCCTGCGCGATAAGCTTTGTGAGCATCTTCTCCGCCGTGTCGAGCTTCTTGTACTCGGTATAGAGCTTCTGGGCGTTCTGCGAGGGCGAGAGCCGCACGTCAAGCTTTATCGTGAGCTCCCCGCCGTTCACATAGTCCTCGGCGGTAAGCTCGCTCATGCCCTTTTCACAGCGGTAAAGGTTCGCGCTGAGAATGTCGCCCATGAGGCGGTATCTGTCCTTGTCCGCGCACTCCTGCAATTCCTGCTTCTGTACTTCAAGCTTGCGGGAAATGCGCTCGTATATGTTCATTATGGTTTTCAGCAGGTTGTCCGAGCGCTGCTTCACCCGGCTCGCGGCGGCGCGCTCACCGAAGAACCGGTCGAGCAGAGCCGACGGGCTCTCAAAGCGGGCCTCCGTCATTTCCGCGCCGTACTGCTCTACCGGAACGAAGCAGAAGTCCTTTGGCTTGCCGCTTTTCTCGCTCACCATTGTGCAGCCGTCATACGCGGCAATGTGCGCGGCGCTCTTCTTTAAAAAGAACACGAGCTTTTCGAGCCTGTCCTTGTCGAGGTCGCACACTCTCGCGTCAACCTCTCTCGCGGCGCTGTACGCGCACTCCCGCGCGAATATCGGGGCTATACCCTCAAATAGCGACATGAGCGCCTTTGTGAGCTTCTGCTCCCCGAACGGTGCAAGCCGTTCACCGAGACCGGAGAGGTCGCAGTCGATAAGGCTCAGCCGCTCCTCGCGCGGCGGGAGCTCATATACCGCGTTCGGGAGCACCCTTCGCACGGAGGATATGTCGTCCGTGACCCGCCTTACGCTGTCAATTATCCGCCATTCCCCGTCCCTGCGCGTCATGAGGATAATGTTGCTGTACTTGCCCATGATCTCGGCGGCGACGCGGTTCTCACAGGGGTCGCCGATGTCGTTCACGCACTCGAAGTCGAAGTTGATTATGCGTTCGAGCCCGTCCTGAGATATGCCGGTGAGCTTTGCCGAGCCGAGAGCCTTGCGCATCATGGTGCAGAACAGGGGGGGCTGCTTGGGATTTTCGGGGGTCTCGGAGGTGAGGCACACCCGCGCGGACATGGTATCCGCGGAGAGCAGTATCTTCTCCGCGCCGCCGAACCCGCGCATAGTTATTATTATCTCATCGCGTGAGGGCTGATGGATCTTGTCAACCCGAGCGCCGATGAGCTTTTTATCCAGCATTTCC
>JAFZOA010000286.1 GCA_017550775.1 Ruminiclostridium sp.
GTACCCACAGCCTATGAACGTTCAGAGCGCGCAGCTCAACCAGTTCGACGCGCCGAATGTACAGCTCACCGGTGAGCAGAAGACAAATCTCCAGCTTCTCATGGGCGTTCCGCTTGAGATCTCGGTCGAGATCGGAACGGCAAGGCGAAAGGTCAAGGAGATACTTGAGTTCACTCAGGGTACGATAATCGAGCTTGAAAGGCAGGCGGGCGCTCCGGTAGACATAATCGTCAACGGAAACCTCATTGCCAAGGGCGATATAGTCGTAATAGACGATAACTTCGCCGTCAGAATAACGGAAATAATCAAATCAAAATTAATGGATTCAATTAATAAGGAGTAAACGGATATGGACAAGAAGATTTTACTGGTTGATGACGCGGCATTTATGAGAATGCTCATCAAGGACACTCTTACCAAGAACGGCTATACGAATATCCTCGAAGCTCAGGACGGCGCTATCGCCTGCACGACTTACGAAGCGGAGAAGCCCGACCTCGTTATCATGGATATCACTATGCCCAACAAGACCGGTATCGAGGCTCTCGCGGACATCAAGAAGATCAATCCCGCAGCTAAGGTAGTTATGTGCAGCGCTATGGGTCAGGAAGCAATGGTCGTTGAGGCTATCAAGCTCGGCGCTCTTGACTTCATCGTAAAGCCCTTCAAGCCGGACAGGATCATTGCTACGGTGACCAAGATCTTAGGCTGAGAGGTTTCATGGGACTCGAAATTCTTTGGGTCATTCTTTCGCTCGTCGGTGTCCTCGGGCTGTTCTTCATCATGGTGTACGCCACCAAGAAGCTCAATTCCGGCATCGGCTATGTGAACGGGAACCGAATGAAGGTCGTTGACCGTATCTCTCTCGGAAGAGACGGTATGCTCGTCGTGGTCAGCGTCGCCGGGAAGCTTATGCTTGTCGGCGTGACGGGACAGCATATCGAGAAGCTTGCCGACCTCGAAATGACACCGGAGGAATACAGCGCGCTCACGTCGTCCCCCGCATCGCAGAGCGGTATGAGCTTTGCGTCCGCTTTCAAAGAAGTCATCATGAGAAAAAAGGATGCGGGAAAGGATGGCCGCAATGATTAAAGAGGCTTTAAAACAGCACAGGAAACTGTTTATCAGGTTCTTTGTTTCTTTGATCGTGACCTGTCTGCTTGCAGGGGTGCTGTGTATCACCGCCTCCGCGCTCAGTGCCGACCCGGAGACGGAGACGCAGGTGCTTGCGGAAAACCCGGATGCCGAGCCTGTCGATGAATCTCTTCTGAAACAGCTCGTAGGCATAGACGGTTCTCAGACGCTTGAGGTCATACTCATTGTCACGATCCTTTCAATAGCGCCTTCATTCCTTGTAATGGTGACCTCGTTCACGAGGATCGTGATCGTGTTCAGCTTTTTGAGAAATGCGATGCAGACCCAGTCGATCCCGCCAAACTCGGTATTAATGGGTCTTTCGTTGTTTCTTACGGTATTTATCATGTGGCCGACGATCTCCGACATAAACGAGAACGCCTATCAGCCGTATTCGAGAGGCGAGATATCCATGAACGAGATGCTCGACAAGTCGGGCGACAGCCTCAAGGTATTCATGCTCAAAAACACCTCCCGCTCGAATATGCAGTTCTTCCTCGATCTCAAGGGCGCCGCCGTGTATGAGGCGGAAAAGCGCTCGGAGGAGAACGCCGCTGCGGAGGAGTCCGGGGATCAGTTCATAACACCGCTGGAGCCGATAGAGGATCTCGCGGCGCTCAGACCCGTGAACTTAGAGGAGACCGAAAACGAGCTCACAGACTATATCGACCAGCTCGGGCTGGAGACGGTCATACCGGCGTTCATACTCAGCGAGCTTACGCGCGCGTTCCAGATGGGCTTCATGCTCTTCATACCGTTCCTTGTCATAGATATCGTCGTGTCCTCGACGCTCATGGCAATGGGTATGATGATGCTTCCGCCGTCTATGATCTCGCTTCCGTTCAAGATAATGCTGTTCGTGCTTGTTGACGGCTGGCAGCTTCTTATCGGCACGCTCGTCCAGTCCTTCAACGTTTAGCGCCGGATAGGAGATTTGCTTTATGACGCAGGATGTCGTACTTGAAATATTTACCGAAGCGATAATGCTCGCGTTCAAGCTTGCCGCGCCGACGCTTCTCATAGCAATGCTCGTGGGACTTGTCATAGCTATCTTACAGGCGGCGACGCAGGTGCATGAGCAGACGCTCACCTTCGCCCCGAAGGCGATAATAGTGGCTCTCGCGCTGCTTGCCATGGGGCCGTGGATGTGTTCGAGCATCATAGATTTCTTCAACTATATAGTTGATCTTATGAATACTGTAACTCTGTAGCGGGGATACCGTAATGTTCGTATGGGATACCTTATACAGTGATTTTGTAGGCTTCCTGTTCGTTTTGTGCCGGACGACGGGTATATTCACCTTCAACCCGATCTTCTCGCGGAACAATGTTCCGAACAATGTCAAGGCGTTCATGTCGATAGTGTTCGCAGTGATCATGACCGCCTCTCTCGGTACGGACTTCACCGTGCCCGAGTTCAACGGGGTGATCGGTTTCGCGATGATAATGGTGAAGGAGCTTTTCATAGGCTTTGTGTTCGGCTTCTTCACGAACCTTATCATCACGGTGCTGCTGTACGCCGGCGAGATCATGGATACCGAGATAGGTCTCGGTATGGCGAAGGCGTATGACCCCGCGACGGGCGTGACGATGCCGGTATTCGGCAACTACTACTACTATCTGTTCATCCTGTATTTCTTCCTCATAAACGGGCATCAGACCTACCTGAAACTGTTCTCTCTGTCATATCAGACGATACCGATTGGGTATGAGTTCACCGACAACACGCTGAGCCTCATACAGATCATAGTCCTATACATGGGAACGGTAATGGAGCTCGCGCTGAAATTCGCTATGCCGATACTCGCGGTGGAGCTCATAATCGAGATGTGCATGGGCATCATCATGAAGGCGGTGCCGACGATACAGATATTCGTCCTGAACGTTCATCTTAAACTCATCATGGGCTTTATCACGCTGCTTGCGGCGGCGAGACCGATGTCGGAGTTTGTGGAGGGGCTTTTCGGGATACTGTGGGAAAACCTGTATACCACAGCCGAGCATTTTGTCTGACGGGACGGTGAGAATAAAGTATGCCCGGTGACGACAAAACCGAAAAAGCCACGCCGAAAAAGCGGCGTGACGCAAGAGAAAAAGAAGGAAAGGTTCTTCAGAGCAAGGAGATAGTCACGACGGTCTCGATACTCGGGACGTTCTGTGCGCTCGCGGCTCTGAGTTCATATATATTCATCTCGCTCACAAAGGTGGTGCAAAAGGGCATTACCGCCGTCGGGAACGAATTTGTGAACGAGTTCAGCTCATACACGGCGGTGTTCCTTGAGGTCATCAAGGACTGCGTGATGATAGTCATGCCGCTGTGCGTGATAGTGGCGTTCATTGTGGTGATATCGGTCATGGCGCAGACGCGCGGGCTGTTCAATATGAAGCCGCTGAAACCCAAGTTCTCGAAGCTCAACCCCCTGAACGGTATCAAGAATATGTTCTCCGCACAGGCGGCGGTCGGTATCCTCAAAGGACTGATCGAGCTTGCGGCAATCATAGCTATCGTTTACGGTCAGATCGAGAGCAGAATGGTCGAGATCACAAGTCTTGTAGATACCGAGCCTATCTACGCGGTCGCTTACATAGCAAACACGGTCTTTACGATAGTGATGCTGCTCTGTATAATATTCGTCTTTGTCGCTGCGGGCGACTACCTGTTCCAGTGGTGGCAGTTTGAGAAGAACCTCAAAATGTCGAAGCAGGAGGTAAAGGACGAGTACAAGCAGATGGAAGGTGACCCGCAGATAAAGGGCAAGATAAAGCAGAAGCAGAGGGAAATGGCACAGGCGAGAATGATGGAGCAGGTGCCGAGCGCGGATGTCGTGGTAAGAAACCCTACCCACTTCGCCGTCGCCCTCAAATACGATATAAATATGGCAGCAGCCGATTCCGCCCCGCGTGTTGTCGCGAAGGGCATGGATGCTCTGGCTCTCAAGATCATAAAGGTCGCGGAGGAGAACGGGGTGTATGTCACCGAGAACCGTGCTCTTGCGAGGGAGCTCTATGAGACGGTGGATATCGGGCGGGAGATACCCGCGAAGCTGTTCAACGCGGTCGCGGTAATACTGTCCGAAATGTACACGGCAAAGGGTATCATGGAGGATATGTCCAGGGCAGTCAGCAGAAAGCGCCGGCCGTAGTTCTGAATTGATAATCTTCTATTTTTGATCCCTTCATCTTCCGATGAGGGTTTAGCAACGGGGAGGTCCGGAAGGATAAATGGTCAAGAGAATGCTTGGCAACGTGTTTGCCGTATTCGTAATTTTTATCATTCTGGCTCTCATTATACCTCTGAACGGTATAATGGGGGGCGCTCTTCTCGACTTCCTGCTGCTTGTGAACATCGGGCTTTCGCTCGTTATCCTGCTGCTTACAATGTATATCAAGGAAGCTCTCGAGTTTTCGATCTTCCCGACTATACTTCTTATAACGACGGTTTTCCGCCTGGCGCTCAATGTCTCCACCACACGAGGCATACTCAGCACCGGTCATGCGGGCTCCGTCATCGCCACATTCGGCGAGTTTGTAATGGGAGGTGACCCGGTAGTCGGGTTCATCATCTTCATCATCATTTTCCTTGCGAATTTTCTCGTTATCACCAAGGGTTCCGAGCGGGTATCCGAAGTTGCTGCACGATTCACCCTCGACGCTATGCCCGGTAAGCAGATGTCCATTGACGCGGACCTCAACACCGGCGCGATAACCGACGAGGAAGCCAAGATACGCCGTGCGAAGGTACAGCGTGAAGCGGACTTCTTCGGTTCCATGGACGGTGCCACGAAGTTCGTCAAGGGCGACGCTATAATGTCGATAATCACATCTCTTATAAACCTCATAGGCGGTACGGTCATCGGACTTATCGGCGGTGCCGACGTCGGCACGGTTATGAGCACATACTCTCTCGCGACCGTGGGCGACGGGCTATGCTCGCAGATACCATCCCTGCTGATCTCCGTGGCTACCGGTATGGTAGTGACCCGTACAGCGAGTGAGGGAAGCTTCAACCAGGATGTCAGGGAATCCTTCACCCAGCACCCCACCGTATTCCTTATCACCGGCGGCGTTATGATCGTGCTGATGCTGGTCCCCGGCTTCCCGAAGCCTATACTCGCCATACTCGGTGCGGCGCTCATATACGGCGGCATATATCTCGGGCGTGCCAAGACAAGAGCAGTTCAGGAGGCCGAGACCGCTGCCGCGGCGCAGAAGATCGAGGAGGCGAGGGCATCGAAGCCTACTACCGATACCGACTACTACCGCGATATCGACAACGTGTTCAAGCTGCTCAGCGTGGAACAGGTCGAAATGGAGTTCGGTTACTCATTGCTGCACCTTGTTGACGAGCGCAGCGGCGGTAACTTCATTGAGCGAGTCGTCCTGTTCCGAAAACAGTTCGCCATGGATATGGGTATGGTAATACCTTCCGTGCGAATGCGCGATAACCCGGATATCAACCCGAACCAGTACATCATCAAGATCAAAGGCGAGGAAGTTGCCCGCGGCGAGATACTTGTGGATCACTACTTAGCGCTCGACAACGGCGATGTCACCATGCCGGTGGACGGTATCGACACGATAGAGCCGGCGTTCGGCATTCCCGCAAGGTGGATAAGCGAGGACAAGAAGGTCGCCGCAGACGTTGCGGGCTATACCCTCATAGACCCGGTATCGGTAATGATAACCCACCTGTCCGAGGTAATAAAGAACCACTGCTCCGAGATACTCACCCGTCAGGATGTCAAGACCATGGTGGAGAACATCAAGAAGACCAACGCCACTATCGTCGAGGACCTCGTACCGAACGTCATCTCCTACGGTTATCTCCAGAAGGTGCTCTCCATGCTGCTGCGTGAGGGCGTTCCGATCAGGGATATGGAGACTATTCTCGAAACCCTCAGCGATCATGTCGGCACCATGAAGGATATCGACATCACCGTCGAGTACATACGCCAGTCGCTCAAGCGCACCATAACCCGCCGTTTCGCGGAGGCAAACTCTCTGCGCGTGATAACCATAGACCCGCGCATAGAGGATATGATCGTGGCGAGCGTCAAGAAGTCCGACCAGGGCAGCTACCTGTCCATGGATCCGGATACTATCCAGCGTATAGTTTCCCGCACGACCGACGAGGTGAACAAGATCAAGGACGTTATCCCGAACGTGATAATCCTTACCTCACCGATAGTAAGAGTCTATTTCAAAAAGCTTATAGATCAGTTCCTGCAGAACATAACGGTGCTTTCCTACAGCGAGATCGACAGTACCACACAGATCCAGTCCGTAGGAAGTATCTCGCTGTGAAGCGGGAACGGCGCGCGGCCGCATGACGAGACCGCGCATGGGTAATGAACGGCAAAGATGCACCGAAAGGAGGCGGGCTCTTTATGGCTGAATATGATGCCGCTCAGGCTATTCGCGAATACCGCGAGACGCAGGACATAAATCTGAGAAATGACATTGTAATGCGATATCTTGAGCTTGTCCGCGTCATCGCGCTTTCACTCAGGAATGTTTACGTCAAATACGCGGCGACCGAGGACATCATCAACGAAGGCGTTATAGCCCTCATCTCCGCGATAGATACCTTCGACCTCGACAGAGGGGTCAAATTTGAAACATACGCAAATATAAAGGTCAAGGGCGCGATCGTGGATTTCGTCCGCAAGCAGGACTGGATCCCGAGACAGGTACGTTCCTTCGGGCGTGAGCTCGACATAGCGTACAACGAGCTTTTCACCAAGCTCGGACGGCATCCGAAGAATGCCGAGCTCGCCGAGCACCTCGGGCTGTCCCGCGAAAAGCTCGAAAAGCAGATGGCGGAGTCCGCCGGAGCGGTAACACTGTCCTTTGAGGAGCTGCTTTACGAGGACAATTTCGACCTCATGGAGAGCGGCGACCTTGCAGACAAGGCTCTGTACGAGAAAGAGCTCAAACAGATGATTGCCAGGGCGATCGAGGAGCTTTCCCCCAAGGCAAGACAGGTAGTCACGCTCTATTACTACGAGCGGCTGAAATTTGCGGAAATAGCGCGTGTTCTCGGGATAACCGAGTCCCGCGTGTGCCAGATACACTCAAAGGCGATGCTGTACTTAAAGCGCGCCCTGAACGAATACATGGAAAGATGACGGCGCGGTCACAGCTATACCGCACCGGAAAGGAGCAGTCCTATGCTCAGAGGCTACTATAATGCCGCGCAGGGCATGATCGTCAAGCAGAGACAGCTTGACGCTATCGGCAATAACATAGTCAACATCAATACGTCCGGCTATCGCAAGGACGAGATCGTTACCAACACCTTCCTTGACGAGCTTATCCTCGTGAACCAGCGCAAGGAGACCTCGGGGCACCTTCTCCAGACCTACGCGGACATATCCAAGACCAACCTTGAACAAAGCAACTTCACATATACCGAAAGCAGGTTCGACGTGGCGATCTTCGGCAATATGTACTTCAATATCCGCACCGCCAACGGGAACATCTACCAGACCCGCAACGGACAGTGGGAGCTTGACGGGGAAGGGTACCTTATCCTCGGAAAGTCCGGGCGCGTACAGGGCCGCAACGGCGATATCCGGCTCGGCACCGACGAGTTCGAGATCGACAACGACGGTATTATCTACATAGACGGCGAGGAGGTCGATCAGCTCCGCCTCACATATATCCCGCCGGACGCGGACGTCGATAAGCTCGGCAACAACCTGATGCTCTACAACGGGAACGCGCAGCTCCCCGAGGGCGAGCTGTACGACGTGATACAGGGCGCGTGGGAGCACTCCAACGTTGACGGCAACAAGGAAGTCACACAGATGATGGAGGCGCACAGGCTGTATCAGGCGAACAGCCAGATACTCAAACAGCTTGACCAGATCAATACCAAAGCGCAGGAGATAGCTTCTGTGAACGGGTAAGGAGTAATACATGAACATATCGTTTTATACGGGCGCTTCGGGCATGATAGCCCAGCAACACGGAATGAATATTTATTCCAACAATATAGCGAACGTGAACACGGTCGGCTACAAGTCGCTCCGGCCGAGCTTCGCGGACTGTCTGTACGAAGTCTACCGTCCGACAGAGCCGGAATGGCAGACCGGACACGGTCAGTATGTCATGAAGACCGACTTCATGTGGGATCAGGGCGGATTCAATTTTTCGGAGCAGCAGCTTGACTTCGCGATAGCCGGTGACAGCTTCTTCATGGTGCGCGACGAGCGCAACAACACCTATCTTACCCGCGACGGCGCGTTCAGCATGACATACATCGAAGATCACTGGGAGCTCGTGAACGGGCGCGGCGAGTTCGTGCTCGACAACGAGGGCAACCACATCACGATACCGTTCGCTACCGCCTCGAATACCCGTGTAAAGGAGAACGAGGACGGCGACGGGACTATCCCCGACGCGGCGGGACGTGAGGACATAAACACCGTGAGAGCCGGGGAGGAGACCAATATCGTCGATTACGAGGCGCTCACCGAAATGATAGGATTGTTCGATGTGGCGAACAACTGGGGACTTGACCAGAACGAGGACAATCACTTCGCTGTGACCCCGCGCTCGGGCGACCCGGTAGCCACCCCCGACGACCAGAGAAAACTGCTTCGCGGCGCTCTCGAGATGTCAACGGTGGATCTTGCCTCGGAAATGGTGCATCTCATCGAGACCCAGCGTTCATACCAGCTCAACGCGAGAGTGGTGACCACCTCCGACGAGCTTATGAATATAGCGAATACCCTCAGATAACATTGTAATTTTTTGAAAGGAAACATGAATAATGAGTATTGGAACATATGATGATCTTAACGATATGCAGATCGACGTCCTCAGAGAGGTAGGAAATATCGGCTCCGGTAACGCGACCACAGCTCTGTCCTCAATGGTCGGAAAGATGATCGACATTCAGGTGCCGAGCGTAAAGGTACTCGGGTTCAGCGACGCAATTGACGAGGTCGGCGGTCCGGAAAAGATAGTTGCGGGCATACTTATCAGAATAAACGGCGATATCGACGGCATGATAATGTTCCTGTTCGAGCAGAATCTTATCGCGCTTATCGTTGAGACTTTCTTCGGAACGACTCCGGAAAACATACTTTCGCTCAACGAGGCGGAGATGTCCGCGCTCAATGAAATGGGCAATATCATGGCGGGTTCGTATGTCAACGCTATATCGCAGCTTGCTTGCATGACCATCGACGTTGAGCCGCCGATGATGCAGATAGATATGCTCGGCGCGATAATGAGCGTTCCGGCTATCGAAATGGGAGAAATGGGAGACAAGCTCCTGTTCATAGACAACAACATGGTAATAGATCAGACAAGCATCAAGTCCAAGATGCTGCTCTTGCCGACAATCGACTCCCTCGATCATCTGCTCGGAAAGCTGGGTGTTGCATAATGGGTCAGAAACTGATAATAGGCATTTCCGACTGGAAGGTCGGACGGGGCGACGACATACTTGTCACATACGCTCTCGGTTCGTGCATCGGTACTTGTCTGTACGACAAGTCTACCGGCATATCGGGGCTGTCGCATATAATGCTTCCCGACAGCACCGCGATCATTGACGGTCATGCGACAAGAATGAAGTTCGCGGATACCGCGCTTCCGGATATGCTCGACAGAATGAGGGCTATGGGTGCGAACACATCCATGATAAAGGCAAAGATCGCCGGCGGAGCGGTAATGTTCCAGACCGCCAACTCGCGCTTCAACATAGGCGAGCGCAATATCGAGGCGGTAAAAGCCGCGCTGTCCAAGCTCAGGATACCTATACTTGCGCAGGACGTAGGCCTCAACTATGGACGTACCATGACATTCTGGGCGGAGAACGGAGCCGTCGAGATCAGCTCAACGGTCATGGGAAAGAAGATGCTTTGATGAGAACTCCGTCGGAAACTTCGGAGGAGAAACGTCATGGAAGAAGACCTTATAAAGCTTGACGCTCTGTTTGACAGCATCATAGATGAGATAATACACCCCGAAAAGAAGGGTACATACAAAAATCCGTTTGCCGGGCAGAAGAGCAACAAGATCGCCGAGCTCTCGGAAGCGGTCACCGTCATAATGGTGGAGATCTCGGACGACAGTATGTCCGCCTACGCCACAGTGATCTCAAAGGAAGGCGACCATAAACCGTTCAAAGCGGACGACATCAGAAAGGTCGCGTCCGAGAGCGGCGTTTTCTACGGCATTGACGATAACGCGATCAATGACATGGTAGAAAAGCAGATCATAAACACCGAGGTGCTTATTGCGACGGGTATGCCTCCGGTAGCCGGCAGCGACGGGCGGCTCTCGCTCAAGTTCGATACGAATGCGACGGAGGGCACCGTAAAGGTGAATGAGGGCGACGAGATATGCCATGTCGTAAGCCCTCACAGCGGGCGCGACGGCAAGGACGTGCGCGGAAGAATGCTTCCCGCACAGCAGGGCAAAAGCGCCGACTTCCTTGTAGGTGAGGGACTTGTCAGGAAAGGCACGAGATACTATGCAGAGTACAGCGGGACCCTCGTACAGCGCGACGGCATATACAGCATAGTGGACGAAATGGTGCTCGACAAGAACATAGACCAGTCCTCCGGTATCATAGGCTACGGCGGGTCTATCGTCATCAACGGCAACGTTTCCGGCAAGGCGGTGGTGCGCGCCGGAAGAAGCATCACGGTACACGGTCTTGTAAGCGGTTCGGTGATTGAGGCAGTAAAGGATATCCACATAGACGGACGTGTTACAGACGCGTCGGTCTCCGCGACAGAGGGTGACATCTTCGGCGGAGAGTTCTACAACAGCACTCTTGTGGCAGGCGAGGGCATCACAGCTTCGATACTGGAGAACTGCACGGTCAAGTGCATATCCGGCATCACCTGTATGGAGGGCTTCGGAAGGATATGCGGCGGCGAGGTGTACTGCGCCGGCGACGTGAACTGCGTCAGCGTAGGAAACCGCGAGCATACCGAGACCCATATCACACTCGGTAACAGCGATGAGTTCGCAAACGAGGTAAAGAAGCTGAACGCGAAAGTTTCCAAGCTCGACGATGATATCGCAAAGATCACGGATCAGGTCAATCTTATCCGTGAAAAGGAGAAGGACGGTTCCGCAACGCTCGACGACAAGAGCTTCCTTGAAGCGGCAGTCCGTATCCGCGCGGAAAAGCAGAACGAGAAAGTTCCGCTTGTCGAGCGCATAAAGAAGCTTGAGGGCATAGTCGTCAACTCCAACAAGGCTACTCTGCGCGCCAAGACTATGATCTACGGCGGCGCGTTCCTGAAGATATGCGGCTTCACGCAGATACTTAATTCCGACCGAGCCCACGCGACAGTCTACTCAAACGGCACCAATGTCGTTGTCAAGTAGCGGGCGGGAAAATATAAACATATTGCACAAAATCCTCTGTGACGTCAGGGGATTTTTTGTTTCGGATGTAAATTTTCGGGTGCCGCCTAAAGTTCACAGAGCGCGTGACGATATTATATATAAGTATCGTATCGGTCGAAACAATGTGAAAGGACGATGATCTGAATGTTGAATATAGACGGATTTCGCAGCCACGGGCTGACCGCTCCCGCAGGGCAGGGAACCAGGGCTTACGGAAGGAAGGACAGCAAGGAAAAAAGCGATCGCGCGGAGAAGAACACCGACAAGGCGGATTTCTCATCGTTCATGAGCAAGGATAAGGACGTTGACGGCATCGGCGGCGGGTTCAAAGTCGGCGCGGCGTCCCAGAAGTCAGGCGGGCTGAGCCAGAAGGCGCAGGACTACCTCGAAAAGCTCAAAAAGAAGTACGGCAACATGGACTTCATCATACAGGACTATTCCTCCGACGAAGAGGCGGATAAGCTGCTCGCAAAGGGCAAGGGCGAGTATAACGTTCTGATAACGCCCGATCTGCTGGAAAAAATGGCGGAGGACGAGGAGACCGCCGCGAAGTACGAGGGCATGATCGACGAGAGCGTTGAGGCTATCGACGGCGTAAGGACGGGTCTCGGTGAGGACGCGGACATGGTGGACAAGTACGGCGTGACGTTCGACTCCGAGGGCAATATGTCCATTCGGGCTCTGCTCGCGGGGGGACTTACCGGTAAGGACGGAAGCAGCACCGTGAAGGCTTCCACCGTGGAGGATATGCTCGCGCAGCTCAACGAAGCCAAGGAGGCTCAGGCGGAGAAGCTTGCGAAGATGAGGGAAGAGAAAGCGAAGGAAGCCGAGGAGGACGAAGAAGAGCTTACCGTTGACACGGACGAGGTCGACGGCGAGATAAAGCGGATAAAGGATGACCGCAAGGACGCGGCAATGAGAATGAACACGGTGCTCAGCAAGGAGAAGCAGGCGGAGCTTGAAGAGCTTCTGAAAGGGCTCGACACCGAGCTTGCGGAGAAGGATAACGAAGCCTACCGCAGACAGCACGCTCATTTCAGCGCAAAGGCATAGCGACATTCCCGGTTTGGATAGTTATATAGCGGTAAGAGAGGGCAGTACGCAAAGGCGTGTCGCCCTCTTTTACTGTACCCTCCGCAGGAAAAAGCCGGCGCAAGCTTTTTTGAATGTTTCTCTTGCAAAGCAGCGGAAAAGGTGATATAATAAAAAAGATATTTTTCAGAAATGTGAAACGGAGAACCTTTGAATGAACAAATGGCTCGTAAATACACCTGACAGGGAAACAGTCGAAAACCTCAGAAGCCGAACAAGGCTCCCTGATTTCGTATGCAGGCTCCTCACCGCCCGGGGAATTGCCACCTACGAGGGCGCGGACAGCTTCTTCAACGGGAAAGAGTTTTCCGACCCGTTTGATATTGCCGACATGAGCAAGGCGGTTGAGATAATCAACGAGGCTGTCGCGGACGGCACAAAGATAATGATATACGGAGATTATGACTGCGACGGTATCACCTCCACGTTCATACTGTTCGACTATCTCCAGGCGAGCGGCGCGGACGTTTCGTGGTACATACCCACACGCGACGAGGGCTACGGGCTCAACATCGCCGCGACAGACCTGTTCGCGAAGCAGGGCGTTGAGCTTATAATCACGGTTGACAACGGCATTACCGCCGTCGCCGAGGCGGAGCATATCCGCGAGCTTGGCATGAGGCTCGTCATCACCGATCACCACGAGGTGACGGAGACCTTACCCGTTGCCGAGGCGATACTCAACCCACACCGCCGCGACGACATCTCGCGTTACAAGCACCTGGCGGGCTGTGGAGTGGTACTGAAGCTGCTCATGGCGATAGAGGGCGACTGCGACATGATACTCTCGGAGTACGGCGATATAGCGGCGCTCGGCACGATAGCCGACCTTGTGAAGCTCGACGGCGAGAACCGTATAATAGCCGGAGAAGGGCTTGATATCATGTCGCGCACCGGCAATATCGGACTTAAATGGCTGCTCAAAAAGACCAACATCGAGCAGGGAAATGAGATACCCTCCGAGAAGATATCCTTCTATGTCGCGCCGAAGATAAACGCGGCGGGAAGATGTGCCACACCTCACGAAGCTATGGAGCTGCTGCTGTGTACCGACGACAGGGCTGCGGCGGCCAAGGCGGAGCGGCTCACCGAGCTCAACGACGCACGCAAGGAGACCGAGAAGGCCATAATCGA
>JAFZOA010000287.1 GCA_017550775.1 Ruminiclostridium sp.
CAGATACACCGCCGTGTCAAAGCCGCCGCTATACCAGAGCGTTGTCCATACGTCCATGATGAAGGAGTAAGCCACCCCCGAAAGCGTGCCGTAGGTAAGAAGCAGTACACGGTGGTTTTTCAGCGGCTCGGAGATAAGCCCCGCGACCAGACCGATAAGTCCCCATGCGAGCATCTGAAACGCCGTCCACGGTCCCTGACCTACGAAAATGTTTGATATCACCGCCGACATCGACCCGACAAGAAAGCCGGTCTCGCCGCCGAGATACATTCCGGTTATTATGGTGAGCGCGGTGATCGGCTTGAACACCGGTATAAACCGTCCGAAAATGCACAGCGCTACCATCACCGAGGCAATGACCATGCGGCGGGTACCGGTCTTTTTCCGCTCGTAGCCTGATATGAACACGAGCAGCGTCATAGCGGCGACACAGAGGGATATGATAAGGTGCTTGTCGCTGTCGAACAGAGCCGCGCCGAGAAACGCGAATAACGGAATGATCACAAACGGGAACGCCGTACCTATGAAACGCCGTGCTCCCGCGTTTTTTATTGTTATCACTTTGTTACCGCCTTTCCGTTCAGGCGGCAAAGCTCCGCTGCATCGCCCACCGTCACCGCGTTGCGGAAATGCCCGCGTGTGATACGGCTCGCGGCGGTGGTGTAGAAGCTGTTCTCGGCGAAGAACTCCCGGGGCGGCGCTTCCGAGACTATCTCTCCCCGGAAGAACATTGCGCATCTGTCCGCGCACTCCGCCGCGAACTCCACGTCATGGGTCACAGTTACGATCGTCATTCCGCCGTCCGACAGCTTCCGGAGCAGTGTGGTTATCCTCTGCTTCGATGCCGCGTCGAGACCCTTTGTCGGCTCGTCGAGAAGTAGTATCTTCGGTTTGAGCGCCAGCACCTTCGCGAGTGCAAGAAGCTGCGCCTCTCCGCCGGACAGGTCGTAGGGGTGCTTGTCGAGGTGCGGGGTAAGGTCGAAGGGGAGCGTGTTCACGTCCGCGCCCGCGTCGTCGAGCTCCTCGCGCACGGTATTACGCAGGAACACTGTCTGAACGTCCTGCGGGAGCAGGGCAAGGCACTCACGGTAAAGCGACTGGTTCCTGTACTCGCCGAGCTTCTTTCCGAACACTCGGATACTTCCCGCGTAAGGGCGAAGTATCCCCGCCGCCGTGCCGAGCGCGGTGGTCTTGCCGGAGCCGTTTCCTCCGAGAATACAGTATATCTCTCCCTTGTTCACCTCAAAGCTCAGTCCGCGGAGTACGTCCGGTGCGCTGCGCTCATAGCGGAAGAAAATGTCTTTGAACTGCATCACCTTTTCGGCGGAGCGGGAACCGGACTGCGGCTCGGGGAGCGTCTTTACGTTCCCGAAGCTGCGTACAAGCTCCCGACCCTCGCGAATGCTCAGAGCGCAGTTTTTCTCCCCGAGCAGCGCGGAAATGCGCGCTGCGGCCGGCATTCCGCACATTATATCTGTATGCCTGTAAAGCTGTCCGAGCACCTCGCGCGGTGTACCGAACGCGAGAACCGCGCCGTCCCCGATCACGAGCAGCTTGTCGCAGACCGGGATGACTTCTTCAAGCCGGTGCTCCGCTATGATGACGGTGAGCGAGAGGTCGCGGTTGAGCTTCCTTACCGTGTTTATAAGTCCGGAAGCGGCTATCGGGTCGAGCTGGGCTGTCGGCTCGTCGAGTATCAGCAGCTCCGGCTCGGTCACCATTACCGAGGCAAGGCTTATGAGCTGCTTCTGTCCGCCGGAGAGCTCTGATATGTTCTTGTCGAACTTGTCTTCGATGCCGAAATATCCCGCCATTTCGGCGATCCGCCGCGTCATGCGCTGCTGCGGGACCCCCATGCTTTCAAGCCCGAACGCGAGCTCATGCCACACCTTGTCGGTGACGATCTGATGCTCCGGGGACTGCATTATGAAGCCGATGTCCGATGCGTGACACTCGGCGGCGGGCTTTCCGTGTATGCGTACTTCCCCCGAAAGCTCGCCGAGCGGGGTGAGCTGGGGTTTGAGCATACGGAGAAGAGTGGATTTGCCGCTTCCGGTAGCTCCGCACAGTACGATAAATTCTCCCTCCTGTACGGTGAGCGAGATACCGTGCAGGGCGGGGGAGACCGCAAGCGGATAGGTGAAGCTCAGATCCTTGATATCAAGTATTTCCACTTTACGGCCTCCTTCCATTCAACAAGTGCGGGCAATACCGAGAGTATGCCGTATGAGATGTACGCGGCGAGTGCGAGCGGGGTCACCGATATCCCGGACATTGCCGGGTAGAACGAGAAGTCCGTTTCCCCGAGCGCCGCCGCCGTAACCGTTACCGCGGTTAATCCCGCACACAGAGCAAGAAACAGCCCGTCCGGGAGCCTGAACCGGAACAGCGAGAAGCTTGTTCGGCGGTGGGTGCCGTAGCCGCGCGATTCCATGCTGTCGGCGGTGATTATGCCGTTTTCGAGCGACCATGTTGCCATGATAGAGAATATGCGTGCTTCACCTTTCAGAGTGTCTGCAATGTTGTCCTCGCGGTAGATCCCGAGAGCCTTCTGCGCACTTCGTATCTTCGAGTTCTGCGCCCGCATCAGCGGAACATACCGCAGCGCCATGCAGAGTATCAGTGAGAGCTTGGGTGATAGCCGCCCGAAGAAGTACATGAGCTTGTCCGCGGTCATTATGAGCGAGAATGTGCGGAACCGATACAGCACGGAGATCATCATTCCGGCGGCGAAAACGCCGTAAAGCACGGCTTCGAGAGTGATCGGACTGTCGTTCACCACGAACAGCACCGTGACACCGTTGTGATACCATATCGGATTGATGACCGCGAGCACGAGAAACAGCAGAAAGAATGACAGGTGAAGCTTCACGCTCCCGCGCTTGTCGGCCGTTACGAAATGAAGCAGCGCCCCGACTAACGAGAGGGTGATGATAACGGGATGCATACAGAACATGGCAATACCGACGGTAAAGGCATAGTAAAGCGCCGTTACAGCCGGGTTGAGCTCCGCAAAGCCGCGCATATCATCACTTCCTTTCGTCCGGATTTTGTCCGGTATATATCACAGATCGTTCCCGAGCTCGCAGGTGTACAGCCACTCTATCACGTCCCCGTCGGAAAGCTTATAGTCCGAGCACATCACAAACGGCGTATCTCCGTTGACGTGGTATATCCAGCCGGAAAGGTCGCCGAAGTCGTACTCATAGATGTAGGCTATCCCCGCGATGTAGTCACCGTTCGCCTGGAGCTGTATGTTGTACGCCCGCGCGGCTTCGGTTAGAATGTCGTACACGGTGTTGCCGTCCGCGATTTCAAATTCCGTGGTGTCAAGAATGATACCGTTATCCGGGACATACCCGCCTTTTCCAGCGACAGTGTCACATCTTATGGTCATCGTGACCGTACCGACAGCGTTGTCCTTGTGAACGAGGTTTCCTGAGTAGTAGTCCTCGCTGCTGCGGAAGTCGGTGAACACCGTGAACAGCACAGCTGCACCGGCAACTATGAACACTGCGACGAAGTTTGACATTCTCCGCTTACCGGTTACGAACAGCACCGCGCAGGCGATCATTGTTAGCCCGCCGATAACGCAGTAAACTACCGGTTTATAGCCGGGCTGTCCGGAGGGTTGCGGGGTAGGTACTGTTGTGTAAGCTGGTATCGCTTCCGTCGTCACCGCAGCGGTGGTCACGACCGGTACGGGTTCCGTTGCGGCGGCCTCACCGCTGATATCGTCCCGGACGGGGAAGATGTACATCATCTCGTGCTTATCCTGAGAGAGAAGGTACGCTGTGAGCGACAGATACGCCTGCACGGTCGCCGTGTCGTTGGTATCGCCGCCCTCGGTGTGACTGTAGCTCCCGTCGCCGAGCCGGTATTTCAGGATCCCGTCGATAAGGCTGTTCCCGTTCTTGACGAAGCGCGTGTCGTCGGTGCCGATGCCGAGCGAGGACAACGCTATGAGCACCTGCGCGGCGCTTTCGGGGTTGGCGGTGCCGAAGCTCACATACCCGCCGTCGTCCTGCTGCTTCTCGGACAGGAACGATAATGCGCGGTCAATGCTGTCCTTCACGGAATCATTCTCCCCGTACTGCGGAGCAAGCGCCTGCACCGTCATTGCCGTCACGTCGATATCCCCGTTTGTCCCCATTATCGCCCAGCCGCCGTCTTCAAACTGCATGGAGAGCAGCTCTGCTGTCAGGGTATCTTTCGTGAACCGTGAGCACTTGCACCCGTTGTTCAGCAGGTGCAGCCCGTAGATAAGGCTCATTATCCCTTGTTCGCCGACCGAGTTTTCAGCTATTTCATCAGCCGCTTTTCTGTCCCCGCCCGTCGAGAGCAGAGCAAGCGCGTTCTTCATGCGGGTGGTGGGCGAGGTGATCTCGTTTTCCGCGATATACGCGCTCAGAGCGGCGGTGTAGCGTGTGAAGTCGTATTCTCCGCTCCGGGACAGTATCAGCGCGTACCACTCGGAGCTTTTCCCGGCATTATCGGTTAGCTCCCCGTCGATCCAGCCCTGAACGCTGTCCGCGCCGTTTTTGCGCAGCTCATAAGCGAGAATGTCCGAGACAGCTTCCCGTGCTTTCTCATAGTCTACGGTACCGGAAAAAGCCGCGCACGACAGAGCGGACGCGGCTGAAACTATTATTATTAAAATCAGGGAAACGAGCCTTTTCATTACTTTCTTCTTCTTGATACAGCGACAGCGCCGCCTGCAAGCAGGGCAATACCGGCGATCACGGCGATATCTTCGATACCGGTGTCGGGCGAGCCCTTGGAGCTGTCCGAAGCGGCGGCAACATCACCGGCTGTAACTGTTCCGGTAACAACCGTAACGTCGTCTACCTCTGCTTCGTTCGCGTGCATATCGGTAACTGTTATGAGCTTTGCGGCAGGAGGAACAAGTAACTGCGAGTCGGAGACCGCACTTACGATGTGCTCACCCTCGGCTGCGGGAACTGTCACGGTAGCCTTGCCGTTCTCGTCGGTGATCGCACCGGTCTTCTGACCGTCTATCAGCAGCTCTGCGCCCGATACCGGAACGGTAATGGGTGCCCAGTTCTCGTCGAACGCGGAAGCGAGAAGAGTATATGTGAGCTCTGTTCCGGGCTCAGCCTCGGTTATCAGAACGCAGTCATCCTGTATCGACTCTTCGAAGTAACAGAATGTATCGCTCCATGCTTCGGCATCGGTGTAGATGAAAGCGGAAACGCAGTCTCCGTCCTTTACGGGTTCTGTTATTCCCGAAGCGTATGTGGTGTTGACGTAGTAGCCGAGGTTACCGCTGTTCTCATAGCCCCAGAGCTTTGTTATGAATAGGCCGTAATCCGAATCCTCGGTCGCGAAGCCCGCGTCTGCGCCGCCGTCGAAAAGCTGGTCATGCGCATTTACAAACGCATCGTAGGCTGTGAGCGCGCCGTCGCCGTCCGCATCGGTAAGCTCAACTTTTTCCTGAGCCACGGCGAGCTTGCCGTTCTCATCAGCTATTGTGACGTACACAGAGTCCGCAAATGCGGAAACACTCATAATTCCCATTGCCGCGATCATCGAAGCGGCTGTAAGCAGTTTTTTCATAATATTATCCTTCCTTTTCGGCATTCCGGACAAAAAACAAGCTTCCCGAAAACGGAAAGCGCGGCAAATATCGGCTGCACCTTTCGACTGTCCAAAAATGCTGTGACCGCACGGACAATGAGCGACCCGGCTTTCCGGAGATGTTGAACTCCGACGGTAGTGACTGCTGCGGCGGTATTTCACCGCGCTTCTCTCGTTTTATCCGTGATTATTTTAACAAAATGATTATATCACAACAGACAGGCAATGTCAATACTTTTTTTTGTGAGTGATACAACAAAGAAACAATATATGGTATGAATATTCTTCGGTATTGACAATATGTGCCGCAGGTGCTATAATAAAAAAGTAGTAAAATGTCGAAAAGGAGAGTGCTTATGAAAGCTGCTAAAGTTGTGACCGCGTTTTTCCTCGCACTTACGCTTGCTGTTAATTCTGCACCGGCAACTTACGCCGAGACACCTTATTATATAAGAATACTTTCAAAAAATGTTAATATCCGAAGCGGTCCCGGTACAAAGTATGAGCTTAAAGGAAGAACAGGCGGGTCGGGTTCATTTTCTTATCTCGGTGCCCAGTTTGACGATTTTGACATTCTCTGGTACAAGATTCAGGACAAGTCCGGCTTCACCGGCTGGGTCTCAAGCGACTTTTCACGCCGCTATTTCAAAAAGTCCTACAAGCCGGATTTCGGTGAGATCGAGGAGTATGTCTCCGACGGCACCGCAAAGTCGGATATAGCCGAAGCTGTCTACAATGCGGCTGTCGGTTCAAACGCGATCGGCATACAGGTCGCGGCGATACGCGGTAGCGACGGCAAGGTGTTCGACTGGACCTGGGGGTATTCCAGATTAGGCGAGAAGGAAATGGGAAATGCCACAAAGATACGCGTCGCTTCGGTGAGCAAGGTCGCTATTGCTATCTGCGCCGTCAAGATGCAAGAGCAGGGAATACTTGATATCAACAGGAAAATAAGCAAGTACTGGGGAAAGAAAATGCCGAAGTCGGTATCGCTCGCTTCGCTGCTGACCCACACCTCGTCTCTCGCATACCTGTCTATACAGACAGACCGCGATAAGATACTTGACCAGCTCGTAAAGCCCGGGAGCTATCTCGACACCAAGGTCGGCTCGGCTTCCGCGTGGTACTACAACAACTACGGCTCGGCGGTGGCAGCGGCAACTCTTGAAGTAGCGTCGGACACGGTGCTTGAGGATTACGCGCAGGAGAACCTGTTCGGTCCGCTCGGAGTGGATATGTCGTTCTTTGCAGGCAACATTGAAAAGCAGACACGTCTTGCCACCCTTTATGAAGCCGATCATGGGGTAGAGCTTCTTCCCGGGGAAGCAAAATATGTGCTCCCGGACGGAGAAGTGGGGAAGAATGCCGGAAACTATATCGGCGGTATGACCGGCTCGGCGCGCGATGTGGCGAAGATGTTCTATATGCTGGCGAACGACGGAAGATTCAAGGGTGAGCAGATACTTGCTCCGGAGTCCGTCGAAGCGCTTGAAAAGCGGTATTTCACCGCGACAGAGTACGGCGGTAAGTTCAAGCAGTGCCTCGTATTGCGCTACGGTAAGGAACGCTACGGAAATAATCGTACTGGAAAAAGGAACAATCGTTGAGCGCGG
>JAFZOA010000288.1 GCA_017550775.1 Ruminiclostridium sp.
CGACAACCTGCTGAAACAAATTTACGGTGATTTTCAGCACTCGTCTGAGCGAGCTGTCCTTCTTGACATCAACGGCAGGGCATACGCGTGTAGCTCGGGTTACCTGTGGGAAAGCTTTGTAAGCGCATATGAGAGCGTTTTCGAGGATGATTACGCAGACAGACTTATTGCAGATATGCCTTGTGTTTATCATTACGGTAAGGAACTGTATTACAGCGGAGTGACGAGCACGCTTCGTGTGATGTTATATCCGGAATACACAGTTCTGAAAAACACCAACGACGAGATAGTTATCCGTGAAATATGCTATCTGCTCATCTGTAATGCCGCCGGGAGCTTCTACCTCAATGATGTAGTTGTACTTTCCGAGTTTGCTGCCCTCGGGACGATCATGTATAGTGACAAGTTCAAGCCCCGCGTTATGTATCTCTACTATGATATCGTCTATCAAGTTCGCTTCACAGGTCGCGGCGAATACGGCATTCGTGCCGCCTGTAACACGCTCCTTTGACAGCACATAGAAGCGCGTTTTGTTTGCGTCTGTAATCTGGACATTCTCGGCAAGCACTTCAAGTCCGTACAGACCGGCGGCTCCGGGAGCTGCGACTGCTGCTATCGACTTGTCCTGCTGTTCGGCAACATAGGCGGCTGCGGCGGCCGTGCTTCCCATTTCCTCGGTGACGGCATCCGGCATATTTTCCTTTCGCCACTGCTCTGACTGTTTTATGCCCTGTGCGTGGGAGCAGACTGTCTTGATGTCCGCAATCGTCGCGCCGGGAACTCCAATAAGCGTCTGGCTTATCGGCAGAATTACTTCACCCACCACATAAACATCATCACGGCTCAGGAACGCGTCAACACAGTTCGTTACCGCGCCGCCGATGGTGTTTTCCTGAGGTATCACGGCGTAATCGGATATTCCAGCTGCCGCATCCTCGATAGCCTCGTCAACGGTACCCTTCGGAATGAAGCTGCCTCCGGAAATAAAGAAGAATTTCGCTGCTTCCTCGGTGTATGTACCCTCTGGACCGAGATAGCTTACAGAAGCATTATCTTTGATCATCGGCCCGACCGGAGCCGCAGAGTTTCCGGAGTTTCCGCAGGACGCCAGCATAAGCACGGCAGTCATTACTGCTAGGAATAAAGATCTTGTTTTTCTCATTTACGATCTCCTTTAAGCATTTGTTCTACTGCTGTAAAAAACACGAGAACGGCGGCAAGGTTATCACGAATGCCGCCGTTATGCTTTTTTATCAGCAGAAAATAGTATCGAATCCCGTAGTCTCGATGATGTCCTTTATCGTGTCGTTCATGTTGATAAGGCTGAAATCCTTGCCGTCGGCAACCGACTTTCTCATTATCATAAGCACGCGAAGTCCTGCGGACGATATGTATTCAAGCTCCTTCATATCAACGCTTATGCTTGTTATTTTTCCCTTTGCCGCAGCGTCTTTATACAGCGCGAGAAGTCCCGGCGATGTAATGGTATCGAGACGGCCTGTGAGCGCTACGCTGAGAGTGTCGTCGGAAAGCTTTACATCTGCCTTGAAATTTTTCTCCTCGCACTCAAACTTTTCGACGCTGCCGGGCTTTGCGGTCATAACCCAGAAATTGCAGGAACCAATAGCCTCGGTAGCTTTTTCTCTGATGTCCTCGGGGAAGTGCGCAAAGGCACCGAGAGATTCCGGCATATATTTTTTCAAGGGCACAAGTTCAAGATCAAAGCCCATATCGGACACAAACTTCTTTATCTTCTCCTTGTCCTTGCCGAAGAATGAATTGTTTGCAAGTGTTGTCTTTGATACGATACCCGCGACGACACGCGCGATCTGGTCGCTCTTTTCGGTGGGCATATCCGCAAGAACAACTCTCAGGGCTTTTGCCTGTGAATCGTCAAGGTCGTTGTCGAGCGTGACCCATTTTCCTCCGAATTCAAGCAGAAGTTTCCGTATATTCGCGAATACCGTTTCGAGCTCGGACTGCGTGAAATACATAAGCAGTCCCTCAGTGGTGATATGAAGTTCGCCTTCCGCTCCTTCAAGAGCCCTTCTTAAGGAAGCGTAATTCGTTGCGTCAACGCTGCAGTATGTTATGTTTTCATGTTCTCCGATGACCTGTGCGACAGCGGGGCGTACCGCGTCGATAACAGCGGGAAGATCACAGCCGAAATATCTTATCCCGCTTTTTGAAAGCTTTATTCCTCTCGCGGTATAGCCGCAGGGCAGATCGAGCACCTGCTTTACGCCCGAGCCGATGATAAAGTTATTCGACGAGAAAAACCGGGATTCCACCAATGCCGCCAGGACCGGCAGAGCCAGTGTAAATGCTTCACGGACATCCGGAGGGATATTGTCGGCTCCCGCTCTGAAATCCGCCTGGAGCTCACTGAATCCGAGAGCTTTGCGCAGGTCGTCGGAGTCTTTGTCTCCGAGCTTCGCTATCTGCATCATACACGCCTGGGCGGTGCTGTACACGGGGTTGACTTCTTCTCTGAGCTTTTCGATGTTAAGTTCTTCAGACATGTTTATTCTCCTTTGATCCTTGCTTTTCGGCAAGCGTTTAGGGTTTTATATCATTTCCCATTATACCATATTTTCAGCGGATATTCAAGTCTTTTCGGGTAATTGCTCTGTTCCGGAGCATATCCGACGATCATCGTTATTTCAGTTCTATCAGAGGCAGGTGCTTTTCCTTCATTTCACCGAGCTTCACGGAGATATTCTCTTCCTTGAGGACATCAAGAAAAGCGTTCAGATATTCCGTTTTTCTGTTGACCTGCTGGAAGTTCACGAAAAGCTTATCGTTGACCGAGTTTATTTCGATCATCAGGTGACCGTCCGTGATCGTATGTACTGACTCGATGTATCCAGAATAATGCTCCGCTGGCGCCGCAGATACTGTGGCTGAAATTGAAGTACAGGTCATTGTTTTCATAGGTTATCGAAAAAAGATGTCCGTTTGTTTCCGCATTTCCGAGAACGATGCGCTTTTTCGGCTCCGGAGAGGCCGTTACAGGCTTGTCGTTGGGTTCAAGCAGGTAACCGCCGGTCTCGTCCACACGCACTTTTATGTTGAAATAAGGAAATCTCGTGAAGGCTTTTTCCGCTGCCTTTCTGAGCAGCTCAATATCCGGCGCTTCAGTCAGAGTCACTTTTATTTTCACGGTAAATGAAAAATTCTTTGAACACTCATAAAGAGCATAGCTGTCGTAGTTGTATTTCATATATGATACCTCATGTAAAAAGCATAGATTTTTTATATAACTATTTTAGCATTTTTTCAGTAAGTGTCAATGCTTTTTTTGTGCCTCAAATTGCCCTTTCTGCGGCAAAAGCACCGCGCCGGATAGTATAAAACATACAAAAGAACAAACAATTTTCATTATATGCTTGATATTTTAGCCAAATTGTGGTAATATATAAAACATGGGGATCATGACTGGTCATGTCTCTGAATCTATTTTATGAGGGTAAAAAACTCGGGAAGGACATACTATGAATAAGAAGCTTAAGAAAAGCGTAAGCGCGGCACTTATCTGTGCGATGCTGCTCACGACCGCAGCGACCGCTCTCAATGTTACGGCGTATGCGGACACGACCACCACTGTAAGCACGACGTCATCCAAGACCGATAAGGTGACCTCAAAGAATGTAAACTGGTATATCGAGAGTAAGGAGTCTAAAATCAAGTCTCCGATCTATTTCGCGAACGGCACCGATGTTCCTTATCTTGAGATCAGTGATTTTATAGGCGTTATGGCTCAGTACTATGTCGCAAACGGCAATCCGGATTGTAAGTTCGATGTTGCTACCGATGGCGATACAGTAACTCTCACAAGAGAGAACGGCCATTTCTGCTCGATAGATTTTACCAAAAACAGCATTTTCTTCTCTGATTATAACGCGTTCATCAAGCTCAAAACCGATCAGACACTCGTTGACGGTCACAATCTGATCTTAAAGGACGAAAACGGTAAAGACCTCTACCTTAAAACCAACCTCAAAGCTTCAAACGAGCGTTACGGCAAATACATAACATTGGATCTTGACGCGTATGATATCGACCTTGTAAATGATGACAACGGTTACTATCTCCCCATACAGACCCTTAACGATATATTCCTCAAAAATGTGATGAGGAGTATGCTTTACAACGGAAAGTCGGTGTTCATTACGGCTGCGGATGGATCCTCTCTGAGAGCAAACGGAGAACTTACTCCCCTCGGTAAGCTGTACTACAAGAACAAGCCCAAGAAGTTCAGTAAAGCGCTTACACTTTACAACTACAATGAGCTTTGCTTTGCGCTCGACCATTTCTACGGTCTGAAAGAACGTCACAACATTTCAAGCTTCAATGACCTTTTCCTCGAAACGGGACTTGCATTTGATCTTCTTTCCCGTGATCCCGAAAAGATGGACACAGCTGTTTTCAAACTTATAAGCAACTACCTTGACGATCAGCATTCGTCATACGCTATGCCCAGCTATGCTTCCGATTCCGAACTTACAGCAAAGCTCAGGAAAAAGTACGGCAACGGTCTTAGCTTTGATACATCAAGCGATAACTTAAATGAGTTCCTTGCTGCAAGAGCAAAGTTCTATCCCGACGGAGTTCCCGGATATGAAGAAGTCGGTGACACCGCTTTCATCACATTCGACCAGTTCTCTATTGCCGGTCTTGCTTCCGGACTTGATTATTATCAGACAGCTCCCGAGAACAATCCTAACGATACTATCGGTATCATGGCTTACTCTGTTCAGCAGATACTCAGAAAGGGAAGCCCCGTCAAGAATGTTGTTCTTGACCTCTCGTGCAACGGCGGCGGAGCTATTGACACAGCGTGCTATACTGTTGCCGCACTCCTCGGAAAAGCGGACATTAGCCTTGAGGACACACTTACAGGCGCTCTTGTAACTACAAGATACTATGCCGACACGAACTTCGAAAAGAAGTTCAACAGCAAGGATCATCTCGCAGGCAAGGGCCTCAACATTTACTGCCTTACCTCCGACGCAAGCTTCTCCTGCGGCAACCTTGTTCCGAGCGTACTGAAGCAGAGTTCCAACGCATCCCTTATCGGTCAGACAAGCGGCGGTGGTGCGTGTGCGGTACTTTCTCTCTGCACGGCTACGGGTACGCTCTTCAGAACATCCAGTTCCAATCGTATCAGCTTCCTGAAGAACGGTTCGTTCTATGACGTTGATGATGGCGCGGCTGTTGATTACGCTCTGAGCAAGAAGGAAAGCTTCTACGACAGAAAGAAGCTCGTTGAGTTCATAGATTCGCTGTTATGATACGTTGATTAAAACATAAACGTTGATCCATTAAATAAGCGTCTCTTCTTCGGAGGAGGCGCTTTTGTCTGCAAGTCCGCAGAAAGTGTTATAATTGCACAAAACGACTCGCAAATTGCTGCTTTCTCTTGACAAAAGTGCCAAATCGTGGTATAATAACACTTGAAGTTTGGAGGACCCCAAGCTCTGAATAACAATTGAAGCAGAGGCCTTGGGAAGGAATAACTATGAACAGGAAATTAAAGAGAAGTGTAAGCGCGGCTCTTATCTGCGCAATGCTCCTCACCACTTAAACAGCGACTCTCGGCATCACATCTTATGCCGACAACACAAAGGTAAGCGCGTCTGAGACCAAGTCGTACGAGGTCAAGAAAAAGACTGTGGATATGTACTTTTTATCTGCCGATAACAAGGACAAGGGTGAACTCTATTTTGTTAACGGCACCGATATCCCTTATATGGAGCTGAACGATTATGTCACTAATTTAAAGGCTCTTAACGGTGACAAGCCGAAGTTCGATATCAAGATCAAGGCAAACGGTGACAAAGTTACTCTCACGAGAGAGACCAAATATTCGTGTGTTATCGACTTCGCCGAAGATACGATGTATTTCGTTGACTATAACGCTTTTCTTAAGAGAGACGAGGCAACGAATCTTGTTGATGATATAACTCTGCCGGAAAGAGATGAAAACGGAAAGCGCACATATCTGAAAAGAGTACCGGTAGGCACGAGCGAACGCTATGGTTCCAAGATCAATCTTGATCTCGCTTCATACGGTATTGATCTCGTTCGCAAGGGCGACAAATATTATGTCCCTCTCCAGACCGTCAGTGATGTACTTATGGGAATGATGTCCCCGTTGTTTCTGTACAACGGAAAGGCTATGTTCGTTGTCATTCCCGACCTCGACGGCTTCGTAGGCAGTGATTTTAAGAAGACTCCTCTCGGAAAGATCTTTTATAATGGTAAGACAAAGGGCTCGATAAGCAAGGAACTTGCAGAATTCAACTATAATGAGCTCTGTCTCGGACTTGATGTAAACTACGGTCTCAAAGCAAACCATAATATCAAAAGTTTCGATGACCTTATGGACGACACCGGTCTTAAAAAGATGATGCTTTCGGGTGACTCGGAAAAGATAGATACCGCAATGTATATCCTTTCCACAAGGTATCTCGATGACGGTCATACAAAGTACGGTGTTCCCGGTTATTCCGGCGATTATAAGTTCAGAGAAAAAATGATAAAGAATTATGGTGAGGGTGCCGCAAGAGACAGCATATTTGCTTTGACCCAGGCACATAAGGACGCAAGAGCAAAGTTTTATCCCGACGGAGTTCCCGGATATGAGGAAATAAGCGATACAGCCTTCATTACGTTTGATGCGTTTGAACAGTTTGAACAGGATGTGGATTATTACAAGACTGCACCCACAGCCGACTCGAAAGACACGATAGGACTTGTCTCTTATTCCGTTCAGCAGATACTCAGAAAGAACAGCCCCATTAAGAATGTTGTTCTCGATCTTTCCTGCAACGGCGGCGGTGCAACAAATACAGCCGCATACACGATAGCTGCGTTCCTCGGTAAAGCGCGTCTTAGCATTGAGGACAGATACACGGGTGCTGTCGTTACAAGTGAATACCATGTTGACACAAACCTTGACCACAAGTTCGATTCAAAGGACTATCTCGCAGGTAAGGGACTCAACCTCTACTGCCTCGAATCCGGAACAAGCTTCTCCTGCGGAAACCTCGTTCCGTGTATGTTCAAGCAGAGCTCGCTCGTAACACTTTTAGGCGAGACGAGCGGCGGCGGTGCCGGCTCAATAATGTGGTTGGGCTCTGCGGCGGGCGGTATGATAAGGATTTCAAGTGCGACGACCGCAAACTTCCTTAAGAACGGCTCGCTCTATGACGTTGACCGCGGCGCAGACCCGGATATCTACCTTTCCAAGCTCGAAAGCTACTATGACAGAGAAAAGCTTGTCGAGTTCATAGACTCGCTGTTATAATATCGGGGTTACCGTTAAGATAATGCATAAAGCTCCTTTCATTATTTATCCGCGTAGGGAGCTTTATCATTTAAAAAGATTTTTGGAGAGATATTATGTCAGACAACGGCGGAACAAATGCACGCGGAAAACGCCGCATAGGATTTGCGGGAAAGACTTTGTGGGGACTGATACTGGTCTCGCTGATAATAACGCTTGCTGCGGGAGCTTTTGCTTTTTATCTGTACTGGGCTTCGCTGAGCCATGAGTACCGCGCCAAAACATGGCATAACGCAATGATAATATCGCAGGTCGCGGATATCGACGAACTGCGAAGAGAAGCGGAGATAGTTTCTTCCGTCTATGACAGCCTTTCGGAGGAAGAACTTACGGGTGGCGAAGACGCGTGGCTCGACAGATACGCGGAAGTGTACGGCGTGTCGTACGATAAGCAGCGTGAACAGCTCAGGTCGATAAAATCGGCGAGCGATGACGCGGAAACCTATGTTGCAATGCTCGACACGGAGCATAGTCGTATGGTCTATCTTGTGGATGCGGACAATACGGAAAACTATTGCAGACCCGGTTACTGGGACGAATGCGATCCCGGAGAGATCGACAGTTATCTGAACGGAGCGCCCGTACAATGGCTGGATAAGTTTTACGGCGAAGAGAAGCTCCCTGTGGTGATATACAATATGGATAAGTACGGATACCGTGTCTGTGCGGGCGTAAAGCTGTTTGACGCGGGAAAATATCCGGTCATGGTATTCTGCGAGGAAGAAATGGCACTGGTCGCCAGAGCAAGCAATATTTTCCTTGTTCAGTATGCCTTGCTGCTGATAGCCGTCACCGTCATTGTGCTTATAATATCTGTGATATGGACAAAGAAGTCCGTTGTAAGACCGATAAACTCTCTTTCGGAAGCAGCACACGCATATACAGCCGACAGCAAGGACGGTCAGCGTGATACACCTCATTTTGCAAATCTCGATATCCATACCGGCGATGAGATCGAAGACCTCGGCACAGCCATGAAGAATATGGAGAGCGAGCTTGCCGAATATGTAAAGAACCTCACGAAGATCACGGCGGAAAAAGAGCGCGTGAACACCGAGCTTGCGCTTGCAACGCGGATACAGGCGGATATGCTTCCGAATATTTTCCCGGCATTCCCCGAGCGCAGCGAGTTCAACATCTACGCGAGCATGACCCCCGCAAAGGAGGTCGGCGGTGACTTCTACGACTTCTTCTTCGTCGATACCGATCATCTTGTTATCGTAATGGCGGACGTGTCGGGAAAAGGCGTTCCGGCGGCAATGTTCATGATGATGGCGAAAAGTATGCTCCAGACGCGTATGATTTCCGGAAGCAGACCCGCCGAGGTGCTGACCGATGTAAACAGAATGATCTGCTCCAACAATCGTGAGGAAATGTTCGTAACGATCTGGCTTGGAATGCTTGAGATCAGCACAGGACGGCTTACGGCGGTAAACGCGGGGCACGAATACCCCATACTTAAAACGCCTGACGGTGATTTCAGCGTTATCAAGGATAAGCACTGCGTTGTTGTCGGCGGTATGGAGGGCGTCGTTTACAAGGACTATGAGCTTAAGCTCGAACCGGGCTCAAAGCTGTTCGTTTATACGGACGGAGTTCCGGAAGCAACAAACGCCTCCAACGAGCTGTTCGGTATGGAGCGCACAGTACAGGCTCTTAACGGCTGCAAGGACGGTGAGTCTGCCGATATCCTGTCCGCTGTCCGTGAAAGCGTAAATGCTTTTGTCGGCGATGCGGAGCAGTTCGATGACCTGACGATGCTCTGTATAGAATATAAAGGCACCGAATGACAGTATGTCCTGAAGAAGGTTCCAAAAAAGGAGTAAATCTATTATGATGAATATACTTGAGGAAGCGATAATCTATTCGACCGTCCTGCATCAGGGCAAAGTGCGGAAATTCGGCAACAAGCCATATATCCTGCACCCTATGGAGGTCGCGCAGATACTCTCCACGATGACAGACGATCTGGAGATCATCACAGCGGGCATACTGCATGATATCGTCGAAGACACGGACGGTACCCTCGCCGAGATAGAAAAGCGCTTCGGCAAAAGAGTCGCGTATCTCGTTTCGTCGGAATCCGAGCCCGAATATCCCGGCGAGGACAGGGGCGCTACATGGAAACGCCGCAAGGAAGAGTCCCTGCTTGTTCTGAAAAACAGCGAGGATATCGGTGTCAGAATGCTCTGGCTCGCGGATAAGCTCGCTAATCTGCGCTCACTGTCCGGTATCTATTCCGAAAAGGGCGAGGCAATGTGGCAGGAGCTTCACCAGAATGACCCCGAGGTTCAGCGCTGGTACTATCAGAGCATTGCCGAGATAGTTGAGCTTTCGCTCAACAAGACAGGCGCTTTCAAGGAGCTTATCAAGCATATCAATTTCATCTGGCCCGGAACTTTCGATTCCGAGAAGGCAAGATACAAGAAGTACAGAGAAGTCTCGATAGACGGCTGCAAGCTCCTCGGAAAAGGCGCGAAGGGCGAGGTTTACCGCTATGACGAAGAACTCGTCATCAAGGTCTACAATCAGAACAATACCTACCGCGACGTTGAGCGCGAAATAGCTTCGGCACGCAGAGCGTTTGTCCTCGGCATACCGACGGCAATATCGTTCGGTATCGTTGCAGTAGGCGACCGTTACGGTTCGATGTATGAGCTTATGGAGACCGAGACAGTCTCACAGTGCATAGCGAGAGCCCCGGGACAGGTCGATACTTATGCGAAGATAATGGCAGAGCTCGCACGCACGATACACGATACCGAAGCGACCGAGAAAGACGATTTCCCGTATGTTACCGAAAGACTCAACAGTTATATCGAATGCGGTATCGCGTTTGAGGACGAAGTTCTCGCCGATAAGTGCAGAAAGCTCATCAACGGGCTTCCTGCGGTGAACAATCTTGTTCACGGCGACTTCCATTCCGGAAATGTATTTATGCTCAACGGCGAGCCTCTGCTCATAGATATGGACAGACTTTCGCGCGGTCACCCGATTGCGGAGATAAGCGACCTGTATTATTTCTACTATGTTCTCGGTGAGGACGACCCGTCGGTGATCGAGAAATTCATGGGCTTCTCATATACAACGTCAAAGCGGTTCTTTGATGTATTCATTAAGAACTATCTTGATACCGAAGATGAGAGCAGGATTACGGAAGTAACCGAAAAAGCGGAGCTTATCTGCAACATACGAATGATAAACAAACTCCGCAAGAAAGGCGCACCTGCCGGCAAGGACAGGGAGATCGCCAACCGCTGCATTAAAAAGATAGCGGAGCTTACGGAAAAGTATGACACACTCGTGTTCTGACAAAGTCAAAATCGTAGGCAGACTACGAAAAAATATAACATATTTCAGGAGGAAAAAACTATGAAAATCACAACTTTTAATCCGGCAATTATAACCAAAGACGCGGAAGCAACAGTAAAGCTCTTCGAGGAGCTTGGCTTCGAGCAGACCCACAACAAGGCGGAAAATACCGATGTAGAGTTTTCGTCTCATCGAATGAAGAATGAAGGCGGTTTCCATGTTGATGTTGTTGAGGTGCCTGTTATTCCGCAGACATATACCTGCATCAGAATAAAC
>JAFZOA010000026.1 GCA_017550775.1 Ruminiclostridium sp.
ACGCCCGATCTAACAGATGAACAGTTCAAGTTTCTGCTCTCCCGTCCTGCGCTATTGGACGAGGTGTTTGAACAGTGGTGTAATAACGGTGAGCTGACGACTTATGATGATGTGGAAATTGCATTGAAAGAGCTCGCAGAAATATCAAAATAAAAATTTCTCATAATTATTTTTATTGGGTCATCCGTCTGTCCTATGTCATGAGTATAATAATAATCACAGCAGGAAGAAAGGAGGCGACACCATGGAAAACAAGCTGAAAGAACATCTTATAAACGAGCTTATAGAGCTTGATGAAGGCACCTATGCCTTCGAGGACGATGAAACCACAGAATGATATGGAAATAATCACCCGAATGTGGTATAATGTAAGAAAACACTCGGAGGAATAGAAAATGGAACGCAAAGACAGAACGCTTGCTATCTTTTTCAGAGGATTGCGGGGCGAAAAACTCAGCACCGCAAAACTCGCAGAGGAATATGAAGTATCGATAAAAAGCATTTCCCGCAGCATGGCAGAAATACGGGGATTCCTTGCCGAGAACAGAGAACTTGTGGGTCATGCCGAATTGCAATACAGCAGGAGCGATAAATCATACATACTGCAAATGGACGATTTCCTCACGGATAAAGAGCTTCTTGCCGTAGTCAAAATACTCATAGGCTCACGGGCATTCAGTAAAACAGAGCTTCTAACAGTAATAACGAAGATGAAACAGTTCATTTCCGCAAAAGACCGTCAGTTACTCGATTCGCTTATCGCAAAAGAAAAATACCACTACTGTGAGGTCAAAAGTGACTGCGAAAGCCTGGTGGATAATCTTTGGAAACTTGCGAACTGCATACGGGAACGGCAGGAGATAACCGTCACATACAACAAAATGAGCCGCGAGCGCGTTACACATCGGCTGCGCCCCGTATCGATCATGTTCAGCGAATATTACTTCTATCTGATAGCCTATAAAGCCGATGACGAGGAGTATAAGCCTGTATATTTCCGAGTTGACCGCATCACCGATATTATTGAGCACAGGGCAAGATTTGAGCTTGACCGCAAATATGATTTCGACGAAGGAGAGCTGCGAAAGAAAATACTTCTGATGTTCCCCGGAAAGCTCCGTAAGATAAAGTTTGAGTTCAGCGGACCGTCCTTGCAGGCTATACTCGACAAGCTCCCTACTGCCGTTGTGCTCGATATAAAGGGCAGAACAGCTCTGATCGAAGCCGAGGTTTATGGCACAGGAATAATGATGTTCCTGCTCTCGCAAGGAAGTTGGGTCAGGGTGCTCGAACCCGATGAATTTGTGGAAGAGTTCAAGGCAGAGCTCGATAAAATGAGGGCGGCATATCAATAATAAGTCCACTTTTCTTGTGAAAACAAACAAAAGAACCCGTCAGAATGACGAAAAACAATGATTTATTTTTGTGGGACACCCATTTGTCCTATATAATGTGGTATAATTTGGCACAAATCACACAAAAACGCTTGCAAATCGTGTGATTTTATGGTAAAATATACTTGCTACATCATAATCTAATACTGTAATCTTATAATAGGGCTGTACCATACCTATCGGTAAATGTACAGGCTCTTTTCACAGTCCTATTTGGTTATAGTACGGTTGAAAGATTATGTGTAGCAACATTGAGCTTTGTATCGTTTACAGGTGCGCGGCTCAATGCTGCGCACTTTTTGTTTCAACCTAAAACTACATTTATCGGAGGTATTTAAAATGGCAGAAAACTTAAACAATAATGTATCGCAGCTCCGCTCTTTTTTCAAGACTGGAAAAGCAATAGCAAAAAAGAAGTCTTTTACTCAGCCAATCGAGAATCATCCTCTCGCATCTCTCGACGGTGACATAAAATCCACATATCTCGATATGCTTTGCGTCATAGCTATGTACAACAGCGAAGCCAATATAAACGATAACGGCTTCATCAAACGCCTTTCGGACGATTATGGTGACGGAATGAGCATTGAGGAACACGCAAGCCGTGCTGGTGAGCTCGACCCGGATAAAATGTCGGATTTCGTAAGCGCGGCAAAGGAAAAAGAAATATCATACATATTCTGCACCGACGCTTTTGTTGCTGTCAAAGCAAGTGAAGCAGCCAACGAGGAACAGACCGCGTTCATAGGCGAGATCGCAGGTGCTATGGATATAACCGAGCAGGAAACTCAGTTTCTTGATGACATTTCCGGCGTAATAATAGAGCATGATTTTGAGAAGTTCCGTGAATGTGTGATAAAGCATGAAGATGTTGCAGAGATGCGCATGAACGCTCTTGCATGCTACCTCAAACCTCTTATTGAAGAAAAAATCGTCTCAACTGAGGACAATGTTCACATATATTCGGTGGTCAGACCTAAGAATACTCCCTTATTCAGTGAGCCTCGTACATTTGAAAACCTTGAGAGTATAACAATTGAAAATCAGCTTATAACCGAGCCAATCATATTTCATAATATTGAAAAGGTGACACTTATAAACTGCTATTTCGTTGGAGACAATATAGATGAACAGGTAAAAGCTGAATTAAACGCTAAAATGAACGCTAAGTTTAATTCAATTGAAACTGATCAACCGGAAATGGTTCGTGCAATGATTGCGCATGATCTATGTGCAAAGGCTATTCCCCATGATAAACTGCATAAGAATGGCATTTTACACTTTGAAGATGTCGCTGAAATTGAAATGTTATATTGTAATTTTAACAACTTTAGATTCCCTACCCCCTACAACCACGGAATAGGTGTAAACGGAGCAAAAACATTCAAAATTAAAAATTGTGAGTTTGCTGATTTTGAATGTCGCATCTTTGATACCAATCCAATATTCTCTCAGAAAACCGTACTCCATAGTACAGGTGCGAAAAATATCTCATTCACAAATTCTATATTCAAAAAAATAACTTGTCATTGCTCGGCGATATACCTTGGTCTTACAGAAATTATTGTTTTTGATGGCTGTGAATTTCGTAATATAAATGCCTATGATGGTACAAGTTGTCGCATAATTGCTTCGGGTGGTTCCGGAAGCAAGGTAGAAAATTGTTCATTTTACTACTGCCTAAACAAAAGACAAAAAAAATACACCGCTTTGTTTAGTGACAATTTTACAGGAAGTAACAACAAATTTGTAGGCTCAGAAAAATTCACCGAGAAAGGCTGAAATATGTCAGACAATAACAACTTTACATCAATGGTATTCGGTCTGACCCCTACCGCCAAAAATGAGAAGCCGAAGGAAGAAATGCCTTCGGCTTCTCCCTCAGTTTCAAAGCCGAAGGATAACCGTCACACCGCTGCCAGCAGCGCCGCCCAGATATATGGTAATGTCAGCAATGCTTCAACGCTGTATCTGGAAGATAAATTCGCGACTCCGAGAGGTCACGGCTTCGCCGCAGAAAGAGCCAATCATCTGTATGACACATACACGGGCAAGGACGCAACCATAGTCGGTGATGATAATGCCAAGCATGGTGCGGACAGGCTCGTTGACGGGGTCAATATTCAGACCAAATACTGCAAAACCGGAAGCGACTGTATAAAAGAGTGTTTCGACGATCATAAATTCAAGTATTTCAACTCCGACGGAACACCCATGCAGATAGAAGTACCGTCAGATAAATACGATGCCGCTGTACAGGCAATGGAAGAACGCATACGGCGCGGAGAGGTCAAAGGTGTCACCGACCCTGAAAAAGCGAAAGAGATCGTTCGCAAGGGACATTTCACATACGAGCAAGTCAAAAATATCGCAAAGGCAGGAACCATAGAATCGCTGACATATGATGCCGCGAACAGCGCGATAGTTGCGACATATTCCCTCGGCATTTCGTCGCTTATTTCTTTTGCTACCTCGATCTGGAACGGCGACGATTTCAATGTTGCATTGAAAAACTCTGTGGTCAGCGGTCTGAAAACTTTCGGCACGGTCTTTGCCACCGGCGTTCTTGCGGGTCAGCTTTCAAAGGCAGGACTAAACAGCCTTCTTGTGGGAAGCAGTGAAGCAATAGTAAGGGTTATGGGTCCGAAAGCCTCGGCAGTTCTCGTAAATGCTTTCCGAAGCGGTCATAATATATATGGCGCTGCTGCAATGAAAAGCGCTGCAAAGATGCTCCGAGGTAATGTGATAACAGGTATTGCATCGGTAGTAATTCTTTCGAGTGTTGATGTTGTGAATATATTCCGAGGTCGTATTTCGGGAGCACAATTATTCAAAAATGTTGCAAGCACAACGGCTTCTGTTGCGGCAGGTACAGCAGGTTGGACTGGTGGTGCAGCCGCAGGAGCAGCAATAGGTTCTGTTGTTCCTTTCATAGGTACTGCAATAGGTGGATTTGTCGGCGGACTCGTCGGTGCAGGTATTGCGGGCGTAGCTGCCGGAAAAGTCACCGATAAAGTGATCGGCGTATTTGTGGAAGATGATGCTGATAAAATGGTAAAGATAATAGAAGAACAGTTCGTAAAACTCGCGGAAGACTATCTGCTCGTAAAGAAAGAAGTGGATAATGTCGCGGAAGGGTTGCAGAAAACTCTCACGGGCAAGAAGCTGAAAGATATGTTTGCCTCGGATGACCGAGAGGAATATGCAAGGGAAGAATTCCTGCTGCCATTGATAGAAGAAGAG
>JAFZOA010000289.1 GCA_017550775.1 Ruminiclostridium sp.
AACACGGTGTCCTGCGTCGAGACAAAGCGGCAATCCTCCGCGAGAAATCTGTCGGCGCAAACCGTAAGCGCCACTTCCTGTCCCTTGGTTTCCGGGGACTGTGCGCTGTTTTCTACGGTCAGACCCCGCAGCGAAACGCCTGGCGCGAGTACAGCCAATGTGTAGGTACGGAAGGTGTTGTATTCGACACCGTTATCGTCAAGCTTGCTGGCGTAGTCGTCCCACGTTATCACGGTGTTTTCCGCGCTTTCTCCGACAAGCTCGATGTCCGGAATGTGTATCTCTGTCTTCTCACGATATGTGCCCGGCGCAAGGACGATACGGGTGCCGGATCTTGCCGCTCTCAGAGCTCCGGCGAGACCGTCCGCGGGAGTGATATTTAAGATGTCCATTTTGTGCTCCTTTTCGCGCCGGCTGCATTATAAAGGCTTTTCCGGGTGACTCCCGACGCTGTAAACGATTAATGACAAGCCGGTAAAGTATTCTGCGATCATCACGCTGTGCCGGAATTGACAAAAATATATCAAATATTCAACAATAGTTTTGCCGTATTTTTAATATCTTTTATTTATATTAACCTATAATATTATAAATGTGCAAGACAAATTCCGATATATTTTATGGATAATACGGATATTTAGTTTCAGGCATCCAAAAAATCCATATCCGAATTGGTCATTTTGACAACAAAAATACGGCCGCCCGCGAGCGACCGTACATAATCAGAGACATCCTATATGTTATTCCGGAAGGCCGTCACCGTCAAGCCGGCTGCAAACGGCGATGATCTTTGCGAGGAAGTATATCATTGCACATTCATCCTCCTGCCAGATGCGGTGACTTCTCGGCTCGGCACAGATAAGATAGCCGTCGGTATATTCTTTCAGCCCTATCCTTGAAACAAGGACAGTCTCCATGTTGTGCTTTTTGAGCGCGCGGCAGAAAAGCGGTGCGGCCTCTTCAAGATCGTTGATCTCGTTGGTGCGGTAAATATCGTCTTTCGTTATCCGTTCTATATCGCCGACATCTTCTCTGAAATCCTTATTTAGTACGGCGTGCATGATACGTTGTTTGTCGATGTAGTAAAGGTCGCTTATCCCGAACTCGTCGATAAGTAAAGGGAGCACCGCGTGGAACTTATTCTCCGTACCCGGCGCAAGCTCGACCTTTCTGATTATAGACTGCATTATCGAGCAGATACCGTGCCCTGCGAGCTTGCGTATCTCGATATTCTTATGCTTTTCCTCGACATATATGATGTAGCAGTTTCTGCCCTTGCTCTTTCCGCGGTACAGGGTCTTGTCTATCATCGCGAAGAGGTCGTCAAAATCGGCCGCGTTGTCCGGGTAGGTGGCACAGCCTATGGTTGCCGTAATGAACGGGCTGCATTCATCAAGCTCATAGTTCCTGCGCACGATCTTGTCGGTGGTGTACATCTCGCTGAAAAACGCTTTTTTCTCGGCGTATGTGATGTTTTTCAGATCAATGAATATGATCTCGTCTCCGCCGAAGCGCCCCGCTATACCGAAGCCGTCGATATACGATGAAAGAGCCGACGATACGCCTTTGAGCACTCCGTCGCCGGCGCTGTGGCCGTAGGTGTCATTTACGAATTTGAAGTTATCGAGATCGATCATTGCCAGACTGAAAGGTATTTTTTCGGCAATAAGCGATTTGGCAAACCCGATAATATATGGTCTCGCGATCAATCCGGTAAGAGAATCCGTAATATGATCCAACCCTGTTTTTTCAAGCAGGTCAGCAAAATAATGATATTTTATAAGCTGTTCTATCTTATACATTGCCGCAGACCTTTCCGTATCTTATCAAAGACACCGTTTTCAAATCTCAATATTATGTCGGAGCGTATACCGACTGTTTTATATTATATCACCATAAGGGTCGGATTGTCAAGGGAAACGATGATTAAAGATTATGCGTTGATTGTGTTGTAGATTTAGTTGGCAGATTGTACAAATTCTCTGCGGGCTTGCCGGCGCAAGTCAAGGGGAATTTGTGCAAGATGACAGCAAAAGATGCAATGCAAGTGACGTGCAAGATTAAATCAGCGGTTCCCAGGAGTTGACTTTCGTTGTGCAATACCCATTTCCCGGGGTTGACATTTGTACCGCTGTATGCTATAATAACACCATTATCCAGGGCAAAGGCGCCGCTCGGTGTGAGCGGTGCCTTTCGCTGTATCGGAGGACTTTTGAAATGATAACTTTGAACGACTATCTGTATTCGGGAGATACTGTACTGAAAATTCTTCACAGCTATGCGTATGATCTTCGCCAGAGCGCGAAACAGACGCACAATTCCATTGATACCGCGCACAGCAACTTCCTTGTGCAGATAATCGAGATGCTCGAACACAACGACTTCTTAACTTCCCAATCCAACAGGATAAAGGAGCTGTACAAGTACATGACTGTGCAGTACCCCTACCTTGCGTTTACGTTCAAGGGCAGGATAAAGTCGCTGATACGCGCGGAGGAGAAGTTCAACGGATATATCGTCGAGTACATATATGACTATTTCTGCAAGTACGGAAAGCTCCCGACCGAGACCGAGATCAAGACCAAGCTCCAGTGCTTCCGCGATCTCGTCGCGTACAGGATAGTCATTTCGCTCCCGAAGTGTCATCTGAACGACGGCGAGAGTCGCGAGGAAGCGGAACTCCGACTGCTGTACGAGGTCGCGGAAATACTGCCGGATTTCCTTGAGGAGCGCGGATTTACCGCCGAGCTTTCGGGGCTGCCGCAGGAGGAATTTTCTGACCGGCTCAGTGAAAAGGTGCGTCCGTACTATCGCGATTATATTGCGACGACCCGCCCGTTCGGGTATCAGTCTTTACACATCACGCTGTATGATAACTTCGCGCGGTGCTATACCGAGGTACAGCTTCGCACAAAGGATATGGACGACAATGCCGAGATCGGTGACGCGAACCATTTCGGCTATGAGAAACGTCAGGAGGCTGACAGAGCCCGTCGTGAGGTGATACCCGCGGGTGAGTGCGTATTCTTTGACGAAGCGTATGAGCGGGTGCAGATGCTCCAGAACATCGACCTGTCGGAGATAGATGTGAATATGTTCAAGGCGATAGACAACCGCATGATAAACGACGGCTGCGGGCTGTTCAGAGGGCGGCAGATCCTTCCGTTCGAGCATCTGTCGCGGTTCCAGAACGATCTTATCGACTGATAGTTGACTTATCCGACAGGAGAGGGAAGGGCGGGTCTCCCGAAAAACAAGTGATCATCAGCGCGGAGAAAAATGTAACATAAAAGCAACCGAACCGGATACCTTTATCATTGGTATCCGGTTCGGTTTTGCATATCAAAAAAGTATATTTGGTCTGTAACAAGACCGTTCAGGTTTCGTGGTAACGTAATGGATCTATGCGTCACTGCATCGTGCAGTGGGGCGCACTTTTATGATATCCGGGGAACACTGAACTTCGAGGCAGATAACCCGTCCATTCCGGAAAAGCAACATACGGAATGCGTGCAGGCTCAGCCTGCCGAGGGGTCAAGGGGGCGAGTAGCCCCCTTGCGGGTGCAGGGCAGAGCCCTGCCGAGGGTCAAGGGGCGAGGAGCCCCTTGCGAGGGGTTCAAAGGGGGCGAGAAGCCCCCTTGCGGGGGTTCCTCGGTGACCGCTTGAATGCGCGCGTCCTGCGCGCTTTTGGCGGTCACCTCACTACATCGTGCAGTGGGGCAGAGCCCCAACAGCGGGGTTTGGGGCTCTGCCCAAACAGTGGGTTGCGGCAGACGGGACGCTGCACATAGTTTTTAACAGCCGCAGTCAAGTCTGAAATTATCCGCATCGACGCTAAGTTCGGCCGTTTCTCCCATGAGTAAGGGATAATTGACATCGCCGTGTCCTGCGGGGAAACCAAATGCCACAGGAATATTAAGATCGGCAAGAAACTGTCTGGAGATCATGTCACCAACGGATTTGAATTCTCCTCCGCGGCTGTGTCCGTCATAGTCGCCCATACTGAGGGGAAGATCTACCCACTCACCGAAAACGATGCCGGCTGCTTTGTCGAGAACCCCGGCATGTTTCAGTATAGTGAGATACCTATGTATGTGCTGTATATCCTCACTCTCATCTTCGAGGAAAAGAATATAGGGTCGGTCTGTTTTTGTACAGTCATAAGCGGCACCTATCACCGAGCAGAAGGTGGAAAGATTACCTCCGATCAGGACTCCCTTCGCGTCACCCGTTTTGCAGTAGCTGCTGCTTTTGCAGGTATAAACCGGTATCTCGCCCTTAATTATTTTTTCTTCCGCTTCAAAACAGCTTTCCGGGAAATCGCCGAACGTTCCGCTCATGCAGGAGTGTACCGAGGGCAGATCGTTTGAAGTCCATGCCGAATGATACACGGTTATATCGCTGTACCCTATGATAAGCTTTCCCGATGTTTTTATGAGATCCCCCGGTAATATGTCCGCGATCTCGGACGCACCGTATCCGCCGCGTACACAGAATACCGCTTTGATATCGGGATCTTTAAGAGCCCATTCAAGGTCTTCAAGAATTTCATCGGTGGTGCGGGTCTCTGTGCATACATACTTTCCCTCTACCGGCTCATAGCCCCATTCCTTGAGTCCGTTGATGACGGCATCTGTCTGTTCCCGGCTCGGGAGCGCAGACGGTGAGATGACCGCTATCCTGTCGCCCGCGGACAGGAACATAGAGCTGTGCTCTCCGCTGTAAGTCTTGTACTCGATCGTACATTCCGTATCCACACCCTCGGAGAGAAGCTGTACTTCTGTCGTTGCCGGCTCCGCGGGTTTCTCCGGTGCGGGGCTTTTACTCTCGCAGGAACCTGTCATCAATGCCAGCGCAATTACCAATGGGGCAGCCCAAATATGCTTCTTCATACTATTCTGACCTCCGTTATATTGCAGTTTTTTCCTTCTCCCGTCTATGTCGTTGGAAGAAAAAGCATAATATACTTTAATAATATTATAGCATAGCTCTCCCGAAAACTCAACATAAATTTGCAGAAGGGAAGAGCGGTTTTCACGCTGTGTATGGCTGTGAATACAGGCAATAATTATATTGAAGCCAAGCGGATGTTGTTAAAATTGAATAAAAAGCGTCATTATTGCGCGAAGCCAAAAAATTATTGACAAGACTATTTAGTTAAACTATAATAAAAGTGTTAAGGTTTACCAAATCCGTATCCCCTTACAATCATTTTTTCACGGAGGAAATCAAAAATGTTTAAAAAACTTGGTTTGCAGATAGTTTTATCAACTATCTCAATAGTCATCGTTGTTATTGCGGTCATGCTTACAGTAAGCGTGATCTCATTCCGCAGCTATAACGACAGTATCATGCTCCAGAGAGCGGTAGTAGGTATGCAGGTCCTTGAGGATAAGGTCGATAACGTCCTTAAAAATCTCGAAGACGCATATTCTATGATGAAGGAAGACGGAGACTTCCGCGATGCAGCAGAAGCCGCCGATGAGCCCATTCTGAAAGACTATATGAGCAAAAAGCTCCCGGGCGACGATTTCTATATGGTGGTCGGTGACAGAAACGGTACGATCATATACACGAGCTCAAATTACCCGCTTAAATCCTTCGATTACTCTTCTGTATTCAACGGCAGAACCATAAAGGGTATCGCAAGATGCGACGGTGAGCTTGTCGCGATGTTTGCTTCCTATGTAAAGGATCAGGACGGTCAGGAATTCATGCTCTGCCTCGGTATGAATATGAAGGCTTATGACTGGCTCGATGAGGTCATGAAGATATCGAATTGTGATGCGACTATATGGAACTGGGATATCCGCTTCGCTACCACGCTCAAACGTGACAACGGCGAGCGCGCGACCGGTACAGACCTCAACGAGGATGTACAGGAAGCCGTGCTCAAAAAGGACGGTACATACCTCGGTCAGCACGATGTCGTTGACAGACACTACTATGTATCCTACCAGACTATGAAGGATTACGACGGCAACATCATCGGCGCTTACTGGGCAGGTGCGGACGCAAGAGACGCTGACTCGGAATTCGGCAAGGTAACGGCGGTCGCTATAATCATAGGCGTGGTAGGCGGTATTGCCGTTGCACTGTTCATCTTCATCTTCTGCCAGAAGCGTGTTACCGTTCCGCTCAAGCACGCCGAGGAATATGCGAACGAGATGCTCATAGGTCAGCTCTCCAGATCCAATGTGAACTTCAAGTTTGCACAGGACGAGGTCGGAAACTTCGTGGAAGTACTTAAGAACGCGAAGGAAGGCATGAGCGGAGTTGTAAACGACTCGTCGCGCATACTCGCTGCAATGGCAGACGGAGACTTCACCGAGACCCCGAGCGTTAAATAC
>JAFZOA010000290.1 GCA_017550775.1 Ruminiclostridium sp.
AGTTTCGATCAAGCGAATATTCCAGAGCTGATGATCTATGATCTCATAAGGCGTTCTTAAATGAGGCTTTATCTTTTCAAATTCTTCGGAAGTCATGATTTCCACTGTGACAGGCTCAAGCTCACCGTCAAATCGCTGCCCAAGCTCACCCGTAACAGTATTCATCACTAATCTGCATCTGAATATATCATGATTCTCTGTAACGGCATTTACAGCTCTTGCAAGAATTTTCATATCGACCGCCAGTTCAAGCTTTAAAAAGCCGCCGGTATTCATCATAGTGGAGCGTGCTTTCATAAAATGCGTATCTATCATCCAGCGCTGTACAGGACGAAGCGGATATATCATCCGGTCGGGGTCTTCCTCCGCTTCTGAAGTGATAATGGTTACGACCTTGTCAAGACCTGTGGCCGAAAAAACGTCCATTACCGTTTCCGACGGGTACGCTATCTCAAATGTGATGTCCCTCTTGGTCGTCATTTTCTTGACAAACATTATTGCTCTGATGCCCGCAGAGGACAGATAATGAAGCTCCGACATATCTATCCGTATCCCGGTGATATCCTCCGCAAGGTCGGCGAACGCGCTGTCAAACTCCGGAGCCGAGGTATATGTCAGCTTTCCCGCAAGTGAAACCACAAGCTTGTTTTTCCTGCGTTCTGTTTTTATTGTAAGTTCCATATAACGACTCCTTTCAACAACAGCGAAGACAGCATCTATTTCTCCACAACTCTCCAGCACTGCGGGTCTCTACCGAGGAAGCATCCCGAAGTGGCAGCAGCGATCGCGGGACAGCCCCTGCACCACGGTGACAGTTTGCATTTGCTGCATATCTCGAATTCATCGTACCGACGGTAGGTCTTTTTTGCGTTTTCCCACATCTCCGAGAGATCGTCCGTAAAGATATTCCCGAGTACCGAGCTTTCCATTCTCCGGCATACCATTACGGTTCCGTCGGGAAGGACAGTGAGCATCGCGTTTCCGCAGTGGCAGCCCGCAGGCATGTGATCGCCCGGTATATGCTCATATTCCGGCAGCTTGAACTTGCCCTCTTCGTAGTAGTAGAGTGTAAGCAGGTGGTCCTTTATGACGAACCTTGTGAAGCTGCCTCTGCGTAAAGCTTCACTGCGCTTTTTCGCGTAGATGTCGAGTACCTTGCGGTATTCAAGCGGAGGAATCCCTACGTTTTTTTCGGCGGAAGTGGGAACGTATCTCGCAAAGGAGAAAACGTCCGCGCCCGCTTCTTCCACAGCGTCCATGACCTCGGAAAGCTCCGTGTAATTCATTTCGGAAACGGTCATCATAATGATTGACAGTATGCCGGAATGAACTATCATCGGTATCGTTTCGAGCGTCTTTTTGTAGCTTCCGGGCATACGGATGTTGTCGTGCGTCTTTTCCGTGCCGTCTATCGAAAGCTGATAAGCGGCACATCCGCTGTCCTTCAGCCGCTTGCAGACCTCGGGGGTAAGGTGGAACGGGTTGCCCATAAGGTTATAGCTGTAACCCTTTTCTTTAAGCAGCTCCGCGAGCTTCCAGAAATCGGGGGCAAGCACCGGATCACCGCCCGTTATGGATAAATTCGGGCGCATATCCATTCTCGCCGTAAACTTCTCAAGCTTATCCAGCACCTCGGTCATCCGGTCTATATTCATACTCACAAGGTTGTTCTTTTTTCCCTCGGAGAAGATATAGCAGTGCTTGCAGCGCTGATCGCAGTTGTCGGTGATATGCCACTGGATCCCGAACAGACCCTCGGGATTTTCTTTGAGAGGATTTACTTTTTTCTCGTCCATTCTTGTACTCCTGTTTTATATCCGCTTAGCAGTTCCGCGTATCGGAGCATTATGTGCGCGATACCCGTGCTGCCGCGCAGGAACGCCGGCAGAAAATACTGCCGTCTGTTCCCCGCGAAAAGTGTATATGTACCGTTTTGCAGTCTGTGTTCCCGTATTTCGGCAAGTATTTCTCCGGCTTTCCCGAGAGCTTTTTCATCACCGTCAGCATATCGCGCCAGATACACCGCGGCGCGCCTTGCTTCGCCGTCAAAGAGAGTGTCGTTGTCACACAGCTTGTCGGCATCTGTCGAACGGAAACGCTGCATTTCATCGGAAAAAGAATCCGGTATATTCCGGCTTTCAAATTCTTGCAATATCCGGTCAACAGCATCGGGGGCAGTGTCACGGAAATGAACGAGTACCCACAATAATCCCGCAAGTCCGTCAGTAAACCCGAACCCGCCCTCAAATCTGCGGTAAATTTCGTGTTCCGAGGCCGGAGTTCTGTAATGCTCGGACAGATACTCCCCGAAGGCTTTCATATCCGCAAAGCACCCGTCGGCAAGCTTCGCCGCGAGCCGCTTTTCATTGTCCGGAGCTATCGGTGACGCTGACATCGCGTTACAGAAATACGCAATGCCGGAGAAACCCTCCGCAAGCCCGTAAAGGCTCGGCATTATCCCCGTGACGAGCGGAGCGTGCCACAGGAGCCTGCCGCCGTCCGCCGCGATCTTTTCTTCATCGAGGCAATGAAGCGCCTGTACGGCTTCCGACAGCGCTTCATTACCGGTTAGCGGTCTTATATCGGCTGTAGTTTTTATCGCGGGAGCCGAGACCCACGCGTCTGTATGCAGGATAGCTGCACGTATATATGAGCACTGCACCGCAAGATCTTTTTCGTTCATGCGGGCAATGCGTTTTTTTGCATTATCGATCGGCGATACCGCCGCAAATTCTTTTACAGCAACATCACCGCTGTCACCTGACCGGAGACACGTTTCTCCGGCTCTTATACTGAAATATGGGATATCGCCGTTTACGATGCTTTCACGCTCACATTCCACGATACCTTTCCATTTCAACAGTTCCTCCGGCTTTAATCCGTTTTCAAGCCGTCTGAGAACAACCTCTCGTTCTTCGTCATTCCGCGCGTTCCGATACAGCATAATAAATCTGTAATAGCTTTGTGTGGAGCGCGTCAGGAACCGTATCGGAATATCGGCGTATCTGTCAAGCACGTCACCGATGTCCGCAATGTGAGCGGCGACCGCGCGATAACCCTCGGCAGAGCCGCGTTCAAACGCTTCGGTACAGTCGTCCGGTATAAGGCTGTCGCCCAATATGAGCGGGGATTTCTGCCTTTTTCCGTAAAACCTCGGCAGCACCATAGATTCGCCGACGGACATACCAAGCTCCGGAAATACCTCGCCGTAGTCCCGCGAGAAATCCCCGGCTCCCGCA
>JAFZOA010000291.1 GCA_017550775.1 Ruminiclostridium sp.
AAAGTGCGCATATACCGTCGGCGAAGTGCTCGGTAAGTATCACCCCCACGGCGACGCTTCCGTATATGACGCTATGGTGCGTCTTGCACAGGATTTCTCGCTTCGCTACCCCATGGTCGATGGTCACGGAAACTTCGGTTCCGTTGACGGCGACCCGCCTGCAGCTTACCGATACACAGAGGCGAGACTCGCGAAGATATCGAACGAGATGCTCGCGGACATAAACAAGGACACCGTAGATTTCGGTACGAACTACGACGACAAGCTCAAAGAGCCAACTGTGCTCCCGTCGCGCTTCCCGAACCTGCTTGTAAACGGAAGCATTGGTATCGCGGTCGGAATGGCGACAAACATACCCCCGCACAACCTCTGCGAGGTAATTGACGCTATCGACCTTCTCATAGACAACCCCGACGCGGGTATAGAGAGCATCATGAGCTGCATAAAGGGACCGGACTTTCCGACCGGCGGCATAATCATGGGCTATTCGGGCATACGCTCGGCATATTACACCGGACGCGGCAAGATAACGCTCCGCGGACGCGCCGAGATCATCGAGGAAAAGACCCACACCCGCATCGTCGTTACCGAGATACCGTATATGGTCAACAAGACAAGGCTTCTCGAGTCTATCGGCGAACTTATGCGCGACAAGCGCATCGACGGCATAGCTACGCTTCGTGATGAGTCTGACCGTAACGGTATGAAGATAGTTATGGAGCTCAAGCGTGACGCGAACGCCAATGTCGTGCTCAACAAGCTTTACAGCTATACCCAGCTTCAGGATACAGTAGGCGTTATAATGCTCGCGCTCGTGAACGGCGAGCCTAAGGTGCTCCCGCTCAAGGATATGCTGATGAACTACCTTGAGTTCCAGGCAGAGGTAGTCGAGCGCCGCACACGCTTCGACCTCGAACGCGCACGCAACCGTGCTCACCTTTTGCAGGGCTTTATGCTCGCGATCGACAACATCGACGAAGTAATTGCTATCCTGCGCTCGTCCAAGACGATCCAGGAGGGCAAAGAGCGCCTTATGGAGCGCTTTATGGAGGCCGACCTCGGCCAGCTCCTTTCCCGCGCCATGGACGAACAGTTCAGGAATGTTCACTTCGAGCATGAGATCGGACTTTCGGAAGCACAGGCGGACGCTATCGTCCAGATGCGTCTCGGACAGCTCACCGGACTCGAAAAAGAGAAGATCGAGGAAGAGCTTGCCGAAATAATGGGAAAGATCGGCGGATTTATGGATATCCTCTCCGACAAGGCAAAGGTTTACGCCGTTATCCGCGACGAGCTCGAAGTGATCAAGAAGAAATACGGTGACGAGCGCCGCACATCTATCGAACAGGTAAGCGGCGAGGTCGATATCGAGGATCTTATCCCCGTTCAGGAATGCGTCCTCACATATACGAACTTAGGATATCTCAAGCGCCAGCCCGTCGAGGTGTATAACCTCCAGAGACGCGGCGGAAAGGGCGTTTCGGGAATAAAACAGCGTGATGAGGACTTCATCGAGAACGTGTTCATCTCGTCGTCGCACGATAACCTGCTTTTCGTAACGAACAAGGGCAACATGATGAAGCTCAAGTGCTTCGAGGTGCCCGAGGGTTCGCGCCAGAGCAGAGGAACGAACGTCGTTAACCTTATCCAGCTTGAGGAAAACGAGAAGATAGCGGGAATAATGAAGACCGCCGACTTCGCGGAGAACAAGGTCTTTATCTGCATCACCAAGCAGGGCAAGATCAAGCGTACACCGCTATCGGCGTTCAAGAACATACGCAAAAAGGGATTGCGAGCGATAAATCTAGCCGAGGACGACGCGATAGCGGCTGCAT
>JAFZOA010000292.1 GCA_017550775.1 Ruminiclostridium sp.
ACTGTCGTAGTTAGGCTGCTTCCTGGTCGAGCTTCCGGAGGTATTTATCGTGAATACCAGATAAACCACCGCCGCCGCAAGCAGCAGGAACATGACTATCTTCTTCAGTACTCCCCATATCTTCTTTATCTTATCCCATATCCTGTACCATATAGATCTGGGCTCCTCATCGCCCGCATTCCTCTCGACTACCGAGGTCATCATCATATAGTATTTGCTGTACAGCTCTATCTTATCCGAACCCATAAGCTCCGGCAGCGAGTCAAAGAACGCCATGAGCTCATCCGGCACCTTACGCTCTATCTCCTGAGCAAAAATGGTGCGCATAAGCTTCTCCGCCTTTGCCATAGGCGCACATTCCCGTGATCCGATTATATCCTCGATCGGGTAGTTGAAGCTTACGGTAAGGTCGGGCTGAACGATTATGTGACGGGGGTCGAGGCACCTGTCGAGGAAGTAATCCGGTATATCCATAAGCACCGCGCGTTCAAGTATCCTGCGGCACAGCTCAAGCCGTTCACGGAAGGGTGCCGCTTCGGTATCGCTCCGGTCGGCGAGAGTAATGCCCTGGGTGTATTTCATAACGATACAGAGCGTATCCTCAAACATGAAGCTGTCTATGTAATCCGTGAACACCGAAGGATCCGCGTTCGCGGAGAGCCACCCCACGAGCTCAGGGAACAGCGCCTTGTTCTTTATGCTCATTATCCGGCAGAAGCCGCCGTCTCTGTCGTCCGTGCAGATATAGATGTTGTACTCGTCGGTGGACTTCTGTACGCTTGTTACCGGGTATTCATGCCCGTATGTATAAATGACCAACAGCTTCGCCTCCCTTACTCATGTTTTATGCGGCATTATCCGCGAACCACTACCATTATGGACGCCTTTATCTCCGGATATACCGCGCTCTGCGCTATGACCTCATAAACGCCCTCTATGTTCGGTGCGGAGTACATACCATTCGCGTCGATCTCGCCGCCGGTGGACGGAGATACCGACCAGCGCACGGTCTTGTTCGTCATGTTGCTGCACACCGCTTCGAGATACTTTGTCTCTCTCGGCTTGATAACGAGCGAATTGGGCTTTATTGTGATCTTCATGCTGCTCTTTTCGGCGACCTTCTCGTCCACGTCCCTGAACGCCGTCCACTTCACGTCGATATAATCCTGGAGCATGGTGGATTTTGTGAGTATGCCGATGACGAAGCTGCCCTTCGTCGGGTCAAGCTTCGCCGCCGCCTCGTAGGGCGCGTCGTCGCTTCGGAACACGGACGGATTGCCGTAGATCATACCCGACTCCGTTACCGCGCCGAGAACGATCGTAACGCTGCCGAGACCGAGCCCGTGGAAGATCTCGTCCGAATAGAACACCTTGTTTTTTAAGCTTCCCGCGTTGAGGTTGATACGGCAGACTCCGCTCGCTATCTCGGGTGCGTTCTTACCGCTGCCGCGCGGCGCAGCTTCCGTCTTCTGCACAGCGGGAAGGTTCTCGCTGCCGGAGCGCAGAGTACGGCTCACCGCGGAGAGCAGGATATTGCTCGCGACGTACTGACCGAACGGGACATTCTCTATACTGTCGATTATCGCGGAGCCCGCCGAGTTCACAAGGATTATCCGTGCAAGGTAAAGACGCTGACCCACCGTATTGCGAAGCTCGGTATCCATGCTGTGGTCATAGCTGTCCTTCACGAGCGCGTCATATATGTCGTCGTCGGTTATCTTAACGCTCGATCTTCCGGACAACACGCCCTCCGACGGGATCTTGTCATAAGCAAAGCGGAAGGTGAGCGGGTCGGGAGTCGCGGTACCCTCTGTATCGGTAACGTTCGAGGCGACAAGCTCATATTCGAGTGTATATTTACCCGCCTTGTCGAAAAGCGTCTCGTCGAAATTCACCTTGATGACGGAGCCGCCGTCCGATGCGCTGTTGAGGCACACAAGCTGTATATCATACGAGAAAGCTATGAACTGCTTCGAGTATGTATCTATCTCCACCCTGAATGTGAACGGAGAATCGGGGTTCACGAATTTCGGCATTATATGACGGATGCGGACGGTACCGTTGCGGAAAACGGTAACTGCCTGCTCATAGAGCATATCGGTGCGGTCTATGTCATCTCCGGGCTCGCTCGCGGTGAGGTAGAGGTTATAGCCCTCCTTTATCCTCTCGGCATTGACAACGCTCGTTTCGTTCACGATGCTGTGAGCGTTTCCCTTCTCTCCCTCGCTGTATTCGAGGCAAAGATATACATAGGCGTTGCTGCCGCTGCTTATCGCGGTATCATAGCCGCTGAGCATGGAGAGCTTCTTGGTAACGGGCATATCCACAACTATCTCGCGGCCTGTGGTATCGAAGGCAAGACCGCTCTCGACGGAGATCGTCGTATCGTCAACTCTTACGACATTAAGTCCGCAAAGCACGCCGATGCCGTGTACGAGACGGTTGATGAGTCTGCGCTTGTCGTTGATGTACTTCTGCTCGAAATTGAAATCCTCAACACTCAGAAGCTTGCCGTAAAAGTACTTGTTTCTTTCAAAGGGATAAAGCTGTGTGTTTTTCATATCTGCTCCTTATCAATACTGTTGGGTTTGATCTTCCCGGTTCCCGAGGACGCTGAAGGACATCCTTGACTTGCCGTTGAACGCGGCATTCCCCGGCTTGCCGAGGTAAGAGTTTATGCCGAGATAGGAATAGTACCCGAGGAATATGTACGGCTCAAGCACCTTGAGTTCAAACTCCACCGTTACGGGCATCATCTCGCGGGCTATGCGCCAGAGCACATCTATATCCTTATCCGACTTTATTACCTCGCTTCTGACGAGGATGAATATTTTGTATGGGTCGCTTCCGTACATCGGAACGATCGTGTTTTCGTACTCGCGGGTATTGCCCTGATCGCGGAGCGCGAAGTTCTCTACTATGAACGGCCTTTCCCCGGTGTACAGCTCTATCGCCCTGCACAGACATTCCCGCGTACCTCTGCTCCGGTACAGGCTCATCGCCATGAGAAGCAGCCTGCGAAGCTTCTTCTCCTCCCATACCGAGCAGTCGAAGATGTCGAGCCAGCCGGCAAGCCATTCGAGGTATTCGCTGTCTGCGCTGTCCGGGTCGAACTTGTCGGCGATACGGTCTATCCCGTCCTCGATCTCCTCATAGAGCGTCTGGAATATTCCGAGATAACGTTCAAGGAAGCCGCTCTCCGCGTCCGATCTCCGGTAGATCTGCGGAAGATAGTCTATCCAGGACACAGCCGGTAAGTACAGCCTTATGTCCTTTATCACCGCGGGTCTTCCGCTTATGCCGAAAAGCTCGATGTACACCCAGAGATATCGTCCGCTCACGTCATGGAGCAGTACATCTCTCGCACCGACTATCTTCTTCTTTTCGAGCACAGAAAAGATACGGGTCTTTTCTTCGAGACCTATGCTCCTGTCGCCGAACACGGTATCAATGCTGTATGCAGTGCCATTATAAACAAATTCCTTCGTATCGGAAGCATACACGGTTATATGGAGCTCGTCGGCGGAACAGTTTTCGGTGTTTATCAGAAGCCTGTGCCAGACCACGCCCCGGTCTTCGGAATCGAATATCCTCGTCATGAACCGTCCTATCCCGGATATCCTGTCCGAGGAAAACCGCAGGTCGCTTCCTTCGGCTTTCATGTTCTCAAATATGCCGCGCCCGAAATCATAAGCGTTGTTCAATATGAAATATTTCAGCTTTTCTCTCATTTCGTATTGATCCTCTTTATCACATATTGATCATGATGTCTATATCGGTAAGACAGGGCGCGACATTGCTCGCGAGTATGAGGTCTCCCTCTCTTGTGCGTTCGGCATTGCTTCCCTCGACCTGCATCGTGAGCACGTTGACCGAAAGTACACAGTCAAGTCCGTCGATAAGCTCATAAAGCTTGCTGTATATTATCCCGACGCCGAACTCGTCCTTTATCGCCGAGAAGAAGTCCCTGACCGCGCCGTAAACCGCGTCTCTCGGGTCGGAATACTTCCTCGACACCGTAACATCGGTAAACACCGAGACCTCCGCATACTCGGGACGAACTATCCTGAACTGTGAGCCGAGCATCCTGCGCGGTTCGAGCCCCGCGATTATGTTCCGGATATAGCGCTCGCCGGGAACGCCCATTCCGTTCTCCGCGTAAGGCTTGACTACCACCGTGGTCACAAGCCCGTCGTCGCGGTCGGTCTTTATGACCTTGCACTTCTCTATGCGAAGCCCCTGCGTTCCGGCAACACAGCTTTCGCAGTCCGCGTCAGTAACAACGGTCTCGGTGGTCCCGATAAGCTTCTGAGCCATTATGAAGCAGTCCTCCATTGACTGCTCATTCAGCCCGCCTGTTGAAGCGCGAAGGTTCTCAACATATATCTCTTCCCTGTCGAAGCCGTCTATCTCGTTTATCTTGCCCTTGGTGACGCAGCCGTCCGCGCCGCGCGTCAGAGAATAGCCGATTATGAGTATATCCCCTTCCGGTGCCATTCCGTGTATGCAGTCACCGAAGGTTATGACGCCTTTTCCGGTATCGAGAGTATAAACAAACTCGTCGGGTTCGGACGCGGAGAAGTCGCTTACTTTCTTCCATTCCACATACCGCCCGCCGCTGTCCGGAAGCTCCGACATCACAGCAAAGCTCTCGTACTCCAGCTCGTCGGTATCAAGGTCGTACTCCTGGAACGGAAGTCCCGTCCCGTACCCGAGCGCCCCGTCGATCATGAAATCGGAAACAAGGTTCACCGCGCGTATGCCTTCCGATCCCGCTCCTCCGGGCACTGTGACTACGATCCTGCCCGACCCGGCATCGAGCTGCTTCACAAAGGTCTTCACCGGTGTGAACAGCCCGTCCCTGTCTTTCAGGAATATCCGCGTGTTGCCGATAGCGGCGAGCTCCGTGAAAAGCTCTATCTCATCTCCCGGCGGAAGGTCGGCATACTCCGCCTTTGTATCTCTCTGCGTCACGGGGAGAAGGTTGAAATGAACTTTCTTTATCACGGGAAGAGCGTCGTATTCTCCGCCCGTTATGACAAATCTGATGTAGTACGCCTCATGCCCGGCTATACCGCACTTCCCGTGCTCCCTGCCCAGACAGAACACTATCCTTCCGGGAAACAGGAACCCGTAGGTCTCGTCCATGCGCTTTACGCGTTCCCAGTTCACTCCGTCGAAGTACTCCATTTCCATGTCCACGAGCGGCACAAAGCTTTCCGGGTCGGTGACCGGGTTTCTTCCTATCCCGTCCTCGCTTATCACATCGAACCATATCGTGTGGTATTCCTTCGCGGCGAGGGGCTTGTCGAAGCCTATATAGAATATCCCGCTGTCCGCCTTCATAAACGGGAGTATATGAAGGTTGCCGCCGAAATAGAACTGCTCACGCTCAATGATGTTCTTCTCGTCACCGTAGTCGCACACGCAGATATCTATGGACGAAGCGGATATATATGTGCGTCTGTCCGCTTCAAAGCATATATCCCCCGCATAAAGCTTGGTACCCTTTATCGCCGTCACGTCGCTTTCGCAGATGACCGATACGTCCGTGGATGACGGCACTTTCGTGCGCCTATCCACCCCGAGAAGCTTAAGGTACTTCCGGATGTTCTTTGAGCCTATTTTGTTTGCGTAGAACTGCTGTGCTTCCTTGAGCCACGCAAACATTTCGACCATGGTCATTCCGGGATCGTGATAGTTGAAATCCGTCCATTCCGGATATACGCTCACGATCATGTTTCTCGCGTTGTCAAGTATGTCATCAAAGTATTCGTTGTCAAGATCAATGTCGGGTAACAAACTATCACCTCGTTTCTTCCGGATCTCCGGCCGCTATCCTGCCGATTTACGCGTACTTTCGCGCTTCGTCACGATTAAGATCCGCGCGCGCAGTGCGCACCTTAATTATCAATTATCAATTATTCGACCGTTACGGTTATGTCGTGCTCGCCGTTGCGGGGAAGGATATAGCTGTACTGCGAGATAGTGTCGCTGTCGATCTCTTTAAGCTGCCCCGCACCGGAAACATACATCGTGATATACAGGTTGCGTATGTATTCAACGTTTCTGAGCCGCAGCAGAGCGCTTCTTATCTGCTGCTCGTTCGGTACCATGCCGAGCCGCCACACATTGTCGCCGTCCGTGCCGGAAAAGGACGCGAAGTAATCCGCAAGGCACTTCTCCACGCTCTTTTTCAGCTCGAAGATACCGTTGAGCTCTTTGGTCTTGATCTCCGCGCGGACGTTTATCCTGACGAACGTAGGCTCGGTTATGTAGAGGCTGTCATCGGAGACTATATTCCCCGGGAGTCGTCCGCTCAGGTACTGTCTGATATCTCTTACTATCCTGCTGAACTCGGAATGTTCCTTTTTCAGCACCACAAGTGTCACCGCGCCGCGCTCTTTCGCTCCGAAGGCATTTCGACCGCTCACACAGCGCAGCTTCTTTATGCTTCTCGAAGCGTTGAAGGTAAGGGTCTCAAGGTCTCTCGCCGTGACCGCCTTCCCCTGTGTCCGTATCATGACCGCGCTGCGCTTCATCGCCTCGGCGACGGTCTCGGTGTCACAGCCGCCGTAGAAGCGCTTGTGATTGGTGACCCCGGAAACAAAGCCGTATGAGCGCTCTAAGCTCACTATCCTGCCCGCTTCGGCATTCGAGCGGTCACCGCCGCCCGTGGTGTATAGCACCCTGATGTTGTTGATGTCGGACACCGAGGGTATTCTCCCCTTGCGGCCGTTGCCGAAGGTGAAAACGCCGGTGCTCCGGTCAATGGTGTAGCAGCGCGAGCTGTTGTCCTCCATGGCGAAGGAGTTCACCTCGTTCCACTTCACCCAAATCTGCGTATCTATACCGCCGTTTCCGGAAACGCGTATAACTCTCCCCGCTTCCTCAAGCGCGTCGGCTTCCGCGTCGGTGATGGTCGTGAACTCGTTAACATACAGCTCGAAATCGAGCACGTCCGCAGCGGCAAGCCGGAACTCCGCGTTTTCGGTATATACGTTCATGGCGAAGTATTCCTCGTTGTGGCTGTCCACGTTGACCGCCTTTACCGAGTTGAAGAATATCCCCTTTATCACCGGGAGCCCGCATCTCTTTGCCCTGTACGCGTTCTCGCCGTCGGACACGGCGACCCAGTACAGCTCCTCGCCGAACAGCTTCTTCTTCACAAAGCCGTGGTTGTCGAGGAATACCGTAAGCCCGACCCTGGTGAAATTCTCGGTCTCGTCCGCAATGTTCATGGGCTTCCAGCCCTCCGCGGTGAGATATTTCCACCGAAGCTTCGGGCGAACGGAGAGCGGGTCTTCCTCGACATCCCAGAGTATTCTCATGGGGCCGTTGTCCGGCGCGGCGGAAAAGCCGAAATACACCGTCCTGTCGGAAGCCCCGGCACAGCGGAACGGCACGAAGCCTTCACTCTGCGCCGCCGGGGGTTCAAAGCGCCGCTCCTCTATATTGTTGTATGAAACGATGTCGCGGATATGACAGCCGCTTCCGCCGTAGTGATACTCGAAGGATATGTTGCGTATCTGCGGCGACATATACCAGCCCTTGGTCTTGTAGAGGTTCTCCGCCGAGAGCACCCTTGCCCTTATGTAGTACCCCTCGTGCGGACCTGCGAAGGTCATGCTCATATCCCGCGGACAGGTGAAGGTCATGGTTTTGAAGCTGCTCGTAACGCCCTGAACGATGTTGAACAGGTCGGAATACCTGCTGTCCGGGAAAAGCCTTGCCCAGCCGTTTCCGTTGAAGTACTCCCATATTACGCCGGTTATCGCTATCCGGTAGGATTTGGATTCCTTGAAGTCCTTCTTGTTCGCGATCCATTTCCAGTTTATGCCGTCGTCGTCGAGCTGGTTTTCTATCGGTACCTCGACGATGTTCATGTCAAAGCTCATGGTGACCTCGGCACCGAGCTTGTCGAGTATCTCGCCGCACCCGAAATACACTTCGTTGAAGAGCTGGAAACGCTCGCCGAACGGATAGAACTCGTTGATGTCGTATTCTATGTTCCCGTTGGTAACGCAGTCGGGCGATATCGGCCCCGCCGACGGCAGAGCCTCGATGTGCGAAAAAGCAAAGCCTTCAAGCCCGGACACGTCCTTCACGGTAAAGCGTATGCTGAAGCCGTCCTCGTCCGCGGCAACGGGCGGGATATCGCCGGTCTTCGTAAGCAGAAGCTCTCCGCCGTTCTCGCTCACACCGGAGAAGTGTAAAAAGCCGGTCTCCTCGCCCGCGTAGTATTCTATATCCACGGCCGACGGGTCTGCAAGCGCCCTGATGATCTCGTTTCCGACGAGCGAGCCGCCCTTCCGGAAGAACCTCAGCGCGATAACGCCGTCCGTTCTCACATTGAACGAATACGGGTGCGCTATCCGCATGACATGGCTTTGAAGGTTTACGGGCGGGAGACCGAAAAACGCGGCCTTCTCTTCCTTAAAGCTCTCATACTCGCCGATAAAATCGTCGCGGTCATCGGCGCAGAATATCTTTTCTATCCTCGCGGGGGACACAAGAATGTCGTCGCAGGTCTCAAAGTGTATCGTCCCGCCGTCCTCGGAATACGACGACATCACCGCGCCCTTTTCGATAGGCGTGCTTCCCACGTCGTCCGAGGACAGCGTAAAGCTCACATATCCCTCCGACGGAGCCGCGGGGAGCAGAGAAGCGTTGACCATGTTGAAGAACGCTATCTTGTTTTTAAGCATGATACCGTTCATCTTTTTCATCGTCCCCGAGAGCATCTCCGCGTAGACAAGGGCAAGAACGGCGGCAATGTCCGGGTGAGAAAGGTTCATGTTCCATTCCGGAGTATAGCTCTTCGCCCTTTCCGTCATCTTCGCTATTATTTCGTCTTTGTCCCTGTTATCGACCCTGACCACTGTTCTCACCTCGCTTTTCTGTCACATATCTCCGGATGCACAGCACGATACTGCGTTCCCGGTCATCTTTCCGTATCTCCGTAGCCCTCGCTGATATAGAACGGGTAAACGAGGTTGAACGGATTGTTCGTAGAGCGCACGACGTAATTCACCGTTATGACGAGCTTCCCGTCCCCGCCGTCCGACGGCTTTACATCCGCCTTTATATCCTTTATGCGGGGCTCCCAGACCACAAGCGCTCTTTCAACCTCGCGCTTTATCATCATTATCGTCGTATAATCCTGTCCGCTGAAAACGAACGAGTTTATCGCACAGCCGAAATCCGGCATCATAGGGCGCTCTCCCGGAGACGTTCCGAGGATTATCCGTATCGACTCGGCTATATCGTCCTCGGCGGATGATGTGCGCACCCTTCCGGTGTTCGGATCGACACATACCGGGAATTTAAAGCCCGTGCCGAGAAAGCTTTTATCATACATTGCAAAACGATCCTTTCAGAAGCTCAGTTTATCTTCACCATTGCGCCCTTTATTTCCGTCAGAGCACTTGACTGCTGCTTTATCGACGCGTTCGCCTTGATCTCGATATTCGTGCCTTCGATCTTGGTGGTGGTGCCGCTGGAGCTGAATGTCTGATCCGCCTTGATGCTTACCGTCGCGGCTTCAAGCGATATCTTCTTTCCGCTCCCGTCGAACACGCCCTTCACGCCGCCCGCATCTATCGTTATCTTCTTCTCCGCCTTTATGGAGATCTCACCGTTCTTGGAATCTATCGTAACGGAGTTGTTGCTGTCCTTGTCATGGACGGTCATGCTGTCCTTTTCCTCGTCGAGCATGATCGTCTTCCCGTTTGCCGTTTTTATCTCGATCTTCTGCTTGTTTTCGGTATCGTCTATCATGATCTCATCGTTGCCCTTGGTAACGAACCGCTTGGTCATGTTCTTTTCGGTCACGGTTTCCGCGGGCTGCGGATTTTTGCCGCTCCATATACTTCCGATAACGATAGGACAGTTCCTGTCGCCCATGCGGAACGCGACCACGACCTCATCGCCGATCTCGGGAAGAGCGTATCCGCCGTATTTGTTCCCGGCATACGGCGTCATCACCGGTATCCAGCCGGTAACGTTAAGGCCGCTTTCCCCGAGGAAAAGCTCGACCTTCACCTTGCCCGGGTTGTCCTTGTCATAGTTTTCCTTTACGGTACCGGTGACTACCCCGTTGATAATACCGCCGTCGCTTTCTCCGGGGGTGTAACCGGACATTTCATCAAACAGACTCATCTTGTCCCCCTATGATCATACCCAGCCCTTTGCCTCGAACAGCGTTCTGAATGTTGACGAGTTGATGTGATGCGTTACCTCGGTCAGGTAATAGCTCTTGTTCGCGATCTCGTCTATCTCGTCCACCTGAAGGTACCGACCCGGGACTATCTCCGGGATCCCTATGAGCTCGCCCTCGGCATAGCAGCTTTCCCGTTTGAGCTTATCAGAGATGCTGCATACGCGTATCTTCGCCTTTTCCTCGCTGTCCGCGTCCGCGTCTATGAAGAACTGCTTCTGTGCCGGGGTGAGAACGGGCGTCTGCTGCTCGCTGCTCTTGACGGTCGCCTTTGAGGAGATGCTTACGCTGTTTTTCGGGTCATAGCCTATGACCTCTATCTCGGTATCGAGATAATCCGACATGGTGCTTATCCGGAAGAGCTCTCTCCCGTAGATCACCGTCATTATCGGTGTTTTGTTCGCACAGGGCTTCCTGAAATATGCTTTATCGTAGAGAATGAAGAATTCGCGCTCGGATTTTCCCTTTTTCAGCAGCTCGTTCTTCACGAAGTTATAGTCGCTGGTGCTCTGGGACACGGGCGCGGTAAGCTTGTCGTTCGTGGCTTCCGCCTCTATGCTGCAAAGCTTTGAGTACCTGCCCATGACCTTCTTGAAAATATCGGAGTAGTTCTTGTCGTCGTATAGCTGCTTTCTTATACCGCTCGTCATCATGAGCCTGCGAGCGTCCATGAGCTTTACGACCAGCATCGGTTCCTCGTCGATCTCTGTCCCGAGACCGTCAACATAGCCCTTGAACACGGGTATCGTCGCAGAAAGATATCCGACCTCGATCTCCATTACCGTACCGAGCTTGAAAAGAGACTTCACCTTGCTGTCGAAGCTCCTCTTTTCTATATTGTAGAGACCGGCGAGCTTTATTACCGCCATTCCTGCGTTTTCCAGAGAGAGCGTCACGGAAAGATCGGCGACCGTGAGATTGTTCTTCGCTACCAGATCCGTGCCGCCGGACTTTATCCTGAACGCCGGCACAACGAAGCACCCGTACTTATTCTCAAGAGATGAGTACTTCTCGGTAGCCGTCATAAGGTCTGCCATTCCCGTTCACCTCGGCTCGTTAAAAATCAATAATTGTCAATTGTCAATTCGTCTGTTGTGACAGACTCCAGGTATTACCTGTCGCCTATCGAAGGCACCCTGAGTATCTCGCCCACCGGGATATCGAGCGGGTTCATTATCCCGTTCGCGTCCGCGATCCTGCGCCATTCGCGCACATCGCCGTACTCCTTCTTCGCTATGTTCCAGATACTGTTGTCCTCGGTCATCACTCTCGCCTTTGTGCGGTCGGGCGACTGGAACGGGTCAAATTTCATCGAAACGAAGCCGTTGGTGCCGCGAAGCGTCAGATCGACTGTCGCACGAAGCGGCTTTCCGAACATATCGAACATCGTGTATGTTATAGCGACGCTTTCCGCGTAACCGTTAAAATCGGTGCTTCCCCATAAGAACTGAACGCTCGGGGGTTCGTGACCTTCGCCGTCGATGAGGGTAAGATCCGCAAGACGCTCGATCTTGTCCATCATGTCCTCTTCGTCGTTCAGAAAGTTTGACGCAGCTTCGGCGACAGCGCCCAGAGACAAATTGAAATCGCTGTCAAAATAAAGCTTGACATTGAGCACCGCGAGCGGTCTTCCCACGAACTGTACAGAGGGGGTGTTCTCCTGCCGCCGGGCTGCCTCAGAGTAATCGGTGCGTTCAAGTATCCGGTACTCGGAAGGGTTGAACTGCGCCACTATCGCGTTGTCCTTATCCCCGTCCACTATTATCGAAGCCTTCTGCCTGCCGGGTTCGTCCATAAGCTTGGCTCCGCCGTCAATAAGGGTCGTTGACAATCCCATAATACCGCTCCTTTCCGTTCCGTAAGCTCCCGGATATATTCGTCACCGCTCAGGTGAACCGCGATCTGTCGAGCCTCATGCGGCTCCGAAGTCTTCTTATCATCTCGTCGGAAATAGACTCCATATCGCTCGATCTGAGCGTTGTACGCTCTATCTCCCTCTGTTTGTCGCGTATCTCCTCGATAAGCTTGCTGTTGACGGCTACCTTCTCCGCAGTCGCTTCTATTGCCGCCATCGCTTCTCCTATCCCGTGCCTTCCGACCTCGAAGGACGGCATAAACCCCGCGTCCGCGCCCTCGATAAGGTTGCCGAACTGCCTTATAAGCTCGTTCCTGTCCGGCTGCGGAGGAGCCGCCTGCTGTACGGGCTGCGCGTCCCGTGCGGGAGCCTGACTGCGGTATTGAAGCGCCGGGCTTTCCGGCATCAGTGCAGTCATAGAACCGTTTTCCGCGTTCTCATTCCCGGCAGTCCTCACCGCCGCGCCCGTATCATATCCGTTTGCCGCCGCGCTCTGTCTGCCCCTGACAAGCAGGTCCCGCGCGACTGTCACAGGCTTTCTGTGTACCGTCATGTCTCTGCCCGCCGCGGAAGCTTGCCGCTGTATCACGTCCGTGCTTACAGCCGCCGAAGCTCCGGCGCTCCCCGGTATTATCATTCGTTCGAGCGAACGCAAGGGGAGCAGGTGAACACTCTCCGCTGCCGCGCCGCCGCTCACAAGCGTTACCGGGAGCTCATACTCCGATATCACTGTGTTGTATGTGTAGTTATAGTCCGCGTGATCGACCGTGCCGGGGGTGGGAGAAACGCTGTCCCCGACGATACCCGAATACCCGGCGGGAGCGGTCTTTCCCGCATACGCCGGCCGCCCGTGAACGGACGAGCCCGCCGACACAGACGGGACAGTAGCCGGACTGCGCCGTGTCGCCCCCGCCGGGGCAGCGCCGATACGTTCTGCGGCGGTCTTGAACATTCTTTCGTATATCGCTGTACGCTCTGCCGCCGTTCCGCCCGGAGACAGCCTGTAGACCGCATTTGCCGGAGCGGCGCTGTTCATGTATTCATTGTAAGTCGTGTCTGCAATATTCACCGTGCCGCCCGCAATACCCGTTGTCAGGCGGGATACATCGGCGTTCGTAACGTTGCCGCTGTGATATGACCGGATATCGTTCCTTACCGTAATGTTGGTTCTCCGGTCGGTATATCTCTCCGCTCTCTCCGGAAGCCGTAAATGGGCATCGTTCGCGTCACGCGCGGCGGTTACCGCGTACCGCATCTCCGTCGGCATATATGCGGCGTTCCTGACTCTTTCGGTAAGCAGTCTCTCCGTACCCGACGCGCCGGGAACTCCGAAATAAAGCTTTCCAAGCTCCGAAGCGACCGTTGTTCCCGAACCTGCCGCACTTGCGGCTCCGATGTACTTTA
>JAFZOA010000293.1 GCA_017550775.1 Ruminiclostridium sp.
CGCTCATAACTATCACCGACAAAGAGGGCGGCAACTACACCGTAAACGGTACGAAGTACTTCACTATCGGTAACGCTACAATAACGGCGGCTGCTTCCGATGTAAATACCGCTTATGACGGCGAGGCTCACGGTATCGCGGTCAATGTAACGGCTCCCACAACCGGCTATACGATCAAGTACGGCTCGACCGAGGGAACATACACTCTGACCACAAGCCCGACTATAACGAATGTTGCGGACAGCCCGCTCACAGTTTACTACAAGGTTACTGCGGACAATTACAACGACTTTACAGGCTCGGCAACAGTCACTATCACCAAGGCATCGCAGTCCGCGCCCGTAGTTTCCTCCACGAACGAGACGATCGAGGGCAAGTCGGACGGAACTATCACAGGCGTTACGGCGGCTATGGAGTACAAGCTCAGCACCGAAGACGGATATACTCCTGTTGCCGACGGCGCAACGAAGATAGAGGGTCTCGCGGCAGGTACATACAATGTTCGTTACGCCGAGGACGCAAATCACGAGGCTTCTCCCGCGGCTGATGTTGTTATCAATGTCGGCAGCAAGATAACCGTGCAGTTTGACGCAGACGGCGGCACTCCCGAACCTGCTTCACAGCAGTTCACATACGGACAGAAGGTAAGCAAGCCCGAAACAGACCCCGAAAAGGAAGGTCATACATTCAAATTCTGGTCTGCCGACGGCGAGACTGAGTATGATTTCTCGACAGCACTTACCGCGAATATCACGCTCAAAGCTATCTATAAAGCAAACAGCTACACTATCTCCTTTGACACCGACGGCGGCTCGAAGATAGCAGCTATCACGCAGGATTACGGCACGGCAGTTACAAAGCCCGCAGACCCGACAAAGACAGGTTATACATTTGTTGAGTGGGACAAGGAGATTCCCGCGACCATGCCCGCCGAGGACATCACCGTAAAGGCGAAGTGGACGGCGAACAAATACACGATAACCTTCGACACCGACGGCGGCTCGAAGATAGCAGCTATCACGCAGGATTACGGCACGGCGGTTACAAAGCCCGCAGACCCGACAAAGACCGGCTACACGTTCAGCGGTTGGGACAAGGATATTCCCGCGACCATGCCCGCCGAGAATATGACGATCAAGGCAAAGTGGACGATAAACCAGTACACTATCACGTTCGACACCGCAGGCGGCACGCCGATAGCACCGATAACGCAGGATTACGGAACGCCGGTAACAGCTCCCGCCGCTCCGACAAGAGACGGATATGCTTTCACCGGCTGGGATAAGGTAATACCCGCGACAATGCCCGCGGAGAATATCACCATAACCGCTACTTGGACAAGCACAGCACCGAGACCGTATATCCCGTCTTATACTCCTCCGGCAACTACAACTACTACCACAACCACAACAACAGACACAACACCCGATATCACAAAGTACACTATCACAGGTGAGCAGGACGAGATAAATGCGAGCGACCTTTCATGGGACGCTATACCGGACGCTTCCGCTTACTCGCTGTATGTCAAGGTTGACGGAAAGTATGTGTTCGTTCAGGATCTCGGCAAGGCTACCGGTGCCGACATCGTTCTCGGCTCGAACGGCAAGTATTATGTTTCCACCGGCGGCGACTACACGATCTACGAGTACAACAAAAAGACCGGAAAGCTCGACAAGACCGGAACATTGAAGGCAAGCAAAATAGAAAGCATCGTCAAGGCTAACAATGTCACCGAGGACTTTATGGTGAAGTACACGAAGAACGGTAAGGAGTCTGCTGAAAAGGATTCCTACAAGGTTTCCGTGAAGATCTACTACAAGCCCGCGGTGAAGATCACCGCTAACAAGGGCAGTATCTCACTCAAATGGGACAAGGTTCCCGGAGCAACAAAGTATCGCGTTTACAAGTATGTGAACGGAAAGCTGAAGCTCGTGACGGAGACCACAAAACGCTCGGTCAGGATCAACGGCACTAAGTCCGGCAAGGAGTACACATACGCTGTCAAGGCGTTTATCAACGGCAAGTGGACGAAGGTTTATACCAGTGACCTTGCAAGCGTAAAGGCAAAGTAACAGAATAACAGAACTGCGTGGAGCAACCAACTCCGCGCAGTTTTGGTATATGACAGTTTTCTTCGGTGTGACCCGACCTGTTCTAAGGCGGGTCATGCTTTTCTTTTATCCCCGGTTAAGCAAACAGGCTTAGACGCTCTCTCGATATCTTCCGGTCTTTCCGGAGGAGATATGAGCGAGCGTTTTTATTTTTACCCAGCTTAACATTATGTGCAATATCGCCATGTAACTCATTTTCTTTTGGCAACATTCAACAAAGTCGCAAAAAAGTGTAGCCAAAAATGCTCGCTCGACCCCTATAACTATGAAAAGATAATTACGAGAATGAATAACTACTACGCCGCTCGGAATTATTCTGTCAGTAATGATACGTGAAAGGAGCGAACGAACATGGTTATGAGCTATGACACCCATTGCCGTGATCCGACAGATGCAAGCGCGTGCAGTTGCCGCGCATATTGAAGGAAAGCGCATACGAGCGGAG
>JAFZOA010000294.1 GCA_017550775.1 Ruminiclostridium sp.
CCTGAGCCTTCCGAACACAGAGTTGAAGGTGCGGTAAGGGATCTGCTCCGACAATTTGGTTATACAGAGTTTTTTGAAAAAAGAAATATGAAAAATAACCCTGCATTTGATGCAGATACGGTCGGAATGTATGTTATGCATCAAATGAAGCCGCTGTGGGCCGAAAGATCAAAGCTTGCGAGAGATGTTGCCCGGTTTCTTCCGATATATGTAACATACAATGTAAAAAAAGGAATCATCACCGTTGATTGCGACCTGTTTGAAAAGCGTCATTTATCATATCCTGATGCACTCATAGAATTATCAAAAGTGTCAAGAGAAAAAGACTTTGTTCAGAAATGTAACGACGCTGCGAGAGGCGGCTTTCGCACGAAGCTGCTGGGACTTCGTAGCCTTTATCGTGAAGAGCCCGCGCTGCTGTTGGTACAGGCAAACGGTATCACACGTTTACAATGGTACGGATTGACAGATAAAAAAATCTCCGAATATGATAACAAAGAGCGTTATGTTCCGGAAAAAATCGAGATCGGAACGAAAACGCTCTCTGATATGAAATCTTTCTGTGAAACAGGCGTAAGGATCATACGAGTACGCGACAATATAAGCACGCATGAAGTTCCCGATTATTATACTGAATTGAACAGTGAGGGAGATAATGTGTCTTCAAGCGGGGTTTATTGCTGCAAAGATGTATTCTGGGGGTTAGAAAGCCGCCCGAATACCCGCGAATATACATTAAGCTACAAGATATCGAAAATTGATAAACCGTCAATGAATTTTGATGAATGCAGTCTGGTCGAATATTATCCCATACAATTACAAATTGGGGATGACGCGGAACAGTGGGCAGCTTATGCCAATTATTTAAGAGAAGTTATGCCGGAAACTAACAGATCTGTCCATCTTCCTGCTCCGCTCCATTTTGCGGGTCTAATGGAAGAATACTTATTATTAGTTAAACCCCATAAGTGATATTATATTTTAATAAAACCACTGAAATTCACCTGCGCGTCGAGACAAACGTCGATAAGCTCACGCCGGTCACGCTCCCATTTGTCCAATCCGTCAAAGTATCTCTGTCTGTCGGAGCTGTCAATGATGAACGGTGTGATGCCGTTACGCAGACATTCCTTGAAGATCAGCAGCCTGCCATTCAGACCGTTGTTCTCGGCATACGGGCGGATACGCTCGAACCGATAATGAAAGTAGAGAATGTCCTCCAGTGTTATTATTTCTTTGCTTTCGTACTGTTCGATAAGCGTGGGAAGCTCCTTATATATCCGCTCCGGAGCAGTCGCTTTCCGATTGCCGACCTTGCAGTCGAATGTACGGTAGCCGTCGTAGGAGCGGGTGTTTTTTTGATATCTTTCGGTCATTATCCCGAGAGTGCTGTGCAGCTCTTTTACCATATCCACGCTCAATGGTTCGCGGTATTCCTCAATGACCTTGTCGATGCAAAGAAAATGATTCGCGGCTGTAAGCGTGTCATCAGTATTGATGTCAGGCAGCAGCAAGTTGAATTTGCGATCCGCAAAGCCTTTCTGCACCTGTTTAAGAGTGACGGAGCTGCCGTCCGTTGCCACGGAATGATAGGTGAAATTCACCTTGACATATTCGTAGACGCTGTTTGGTATTCCTGTCATGACAGCCTCGGAAAGAGCGTCAGTGAGCGGACTGTTTTTCTTGCAGGATTTTTTGCGTTCCGGCTGTTCGGCAGTCTCCGGCAGCACCCACTTGTTGCCCTTTATACGAGCGCCCGTGACTCTCCCGTTGGCACAGTAGTCGCGCACTCGCCGCTCGGATATCCCCCATTTTTCAGCCGCCTGCGTGACCGTGATGTAGTTCATAGAAACACCTCTCAATGGTTCAAGTATAGCATCTTGCGGGAGATTAGTCAAGACGGTTATGGATTCGATTGAAAACTTTTTCAATACTCGCAAAAGTTTTCAATATGGCAGAAATTGTTATTTTGCTAAAGAATATGACAATTAGTATATAAATGACTTTGCTTTTTTCAAAAAATATGTTCAGTTTGATAACATTTGAAAGACTGATATGCTATAATGAAATCACAATAAGGGAAATGATCCTTTTGTGGCTTCATTTTTGTTAGGTGGAATAGATATGAGCGACCGATATGGATTCGACTTCAACAATGACGGGAAGATCAGTTTTGAGGAAAGTCATCTGACTTATCACATTGAGCATGAGACTGCCCGAAACAGCAGTCTTTACGATGCCTACCAAAAGAGTCATCGTATAAGTTCCGGTGAAAGCAACAATAAGAATACTTACGACAACTCAAAAAGCGGTAGCGGGCTTGTGTATCTTATTCTGCTGCTTTCTGCGCTTGGGTGGATAGTATTTTTCATCAAAATGGCGATAGGCAGATAAAAGTCCGATAATTTTTGAAATAGTGTTCAGTTTGATAACTTTTGAAAGACTGGTGTGATATAATGACAACAGAAAGCTTGAAAAGGTAAATCAACCGGAACAATGGATTATGAAAAGAAGGAGGAATACATAATGTGTGCAAGTTTTGGTTTCGATTTTGATAACGACGGTATCATGAGCTGGGAAGACGATTATTTCGGTCAGCGAATTACTGAGGATCCTATTGAAAAGAAGGACAATGTTGTGTATGATGCGTGCTTCGATGACATCTATCTCGGAGAGGAGCACGGCGTGGCAGTCTAACTGATTCGAACTGAGGTATAGCTATGTTTTTACTTTCATTACTTGGTCTCGGCGCGATATGTGCAGCGGAGAAGATACACGATACTCATAACTGCAACACCTATCAGTACAAAGACGACTACAAAGGGTGGGTAATGAATAACCACCGGATGGAGATACGCGCGATACGGGAACGTGACGGCGAGGAAGCTGTTAAGGATTATCTGCGGAAACTTGGAGTAAAAGATTGAAGAAAAGCACCTTGTTTTATGGGCAAGGTGCTTTTGGCAGATTTAACATATTTTTGTTAAAAAGGCTTGAAAATATTGTCGATTTATGATATACTATATTTAATTATATAAAAATATAGGGAGTGAATCATAATGGAACTTATAGATAATGTAAAAACTATTCTTCGCGACGATCTTGCTAAGGAAATACATGAAGGCAGCAAACTATCAATTGCCGCTGCATGTTTTTCGATTTATGCTTATCGCGAGTTAAAGCAAGAACTCGAAAGCATATATGAGCTTCGTTTCATTTTCACTTCCCCAACGTTTACTACCGAGAAAGCAAAAAAGGAAAAACGTGAATTCTACATTCCTCGCCTTGACCGTGAACGTAGCCTTTATGGTACAGAATTCGAGGTTAAACTCCGAAATGAACTTAGCCAGAAAGCTATAGCTAAGGAATGTGCAGACTGGATAAAAGCTAAAGTTCGTTTTAAATCTAATGTGACCAATGAGAATATGATGGGATTCATCAATGTTGATGACAAAAACTATATGCCTATCAATGGGTTTACAACTGTCGATCTCGGCTGTGAACGCGGCAACAATGCTTATAGTTATATACAGAAAACTGAAACTCCGATTTCAAGCGCATATATTGACTTGTTCAACAATCTTTGGAATGATAAAAACAAGCTTCAAGATGTTACCGATGAAGTTATAGACAATATTACTACAGCATATAATGAAAACTCTCCCGATTATATATATTTTGTAACTCTTTATAATATTTTCAATGAGTTCCTTGAAGATATATCGGAAGATGTGCTTCCGAATGAGGCTACCGGATTCAAAGATAGCAAGATCTGGAACATGCTGTATAATTTCCAGCGCGATGCTGCTCTTGCTATTATAAATAAACTTGAAAAGTTCAACGGCTGTATTCTCGCGGATAGTGTCGGACTCGGTAAGACTTTTACGGCTCTTTCTGTTATTAAGTATTATGAGAACCGTAACAAATCAGTTCTTGTGTTGTGCCCCAAAAAACTCGTAAACAACTGGAATACCTACAAGGACAACTATACCAATAACCCTATAGCATCTGACAGATTGAATTATGATGTTCTTTATCATACAGATTTGAACAGAACATCCGGCACTTCCAATGGACTTGATCTGGACAGACTCAACTGGGGCAACTATGATCTGGTAGTAATAGACGAATCGCATAATTTCCGTAATGGTGGAAAAACCTCCGGTGATGATGAAAAGGAGAATCGCTATCTGAAGCTTTTGAATAAAGTAATCAGAGCCGGCGTGAAAACTAAGGTTTTGATGCTGTCTGCGACACCGGTAAATAATCGCTTTAATGATCTTAAAAATCAGCTTGCACTTGCATACGAGGGTAGCACCGATATTGTTGA
>JAFZOA010000295.1 GCA_017550775.1 Ruminiclostridium sp.
CGTTCAACATCGAGTCTCCCAACTACATCTCCAAGAAGACCGCAAAGTCCGATCTTATCAGCGTTGAGTACAAGGGCTCCAACGAGATAGGCTATCCCTTCGGCTCGCTCTGCACAGAGGACGAGACCGTGGTCACCGCCGAGTTCAAGGGCGGAAGCAACGGTTCGGCTTCCGATCTCTCCGCCGGCGACTTCATTGGCGAGAACAAGGGCGCGGGCAACAGAACGGGTATTCAGTCCTTCCTCGATAACGACGTTGTTTCCATTATGGCTGTTCCGGGTATTACCGACCCGAACGTTCAGCTCACTCTCGTTGCTCACTGCGAGAACCTCGCGAGCAGATTTGCAGTGCTCGATATCCCGCGCACCGCTAAGAAGGTGGACGAGATCGCTGCTCACAGAGACATCTTCTCTTCGAGCTATGCAGCTATGTATCATCCGTGGCTCACAGTGTTCGATCCGCTCGACAAGAAGAACATAGCTATCCCGCCCTCCGGCTCTATCATGGGCATTTACGCGAGAAGCGACAATTCGAGAGGCGTACATAAGGCTCCCGCAAACGAAGTCGTAAGAGCCTGCGTCGGCCTCGATACACAGTTCAACAAGGGCGAGCAGGATATCCTCAACCCGAAGGGCGTCAACCTTATCCGCCCGTTCCCGGGTCAGGGCATCAGAGTATGGGGCGCAAGAACAGTTTCGAGCGATCCGAGCTGGAAGTATGTCAATGTACGCCGTCTGTTCATCTTCCTCGAAGAGACGATCAAGGCGAACACCAACTGGGCTGTATTCGAGCCGAATGATGAAGCTCTCTGGACAAGAGTTCACAGAACTATCAGCGTGTTCCTGAACGGAATGTGGAGAAACGGCTCGCTTGCCGGAACATCGGCGGAAGAGGCATTCTTCGTAAACATCGGAAGAAGCACGATGAGCCAGGACGATATCGACAACGGCCGCCTTGTATGTGTGATAGGCGTAGCGCCTGTGAAACCGGCTGAATTTGTGATCTTCAGGATCACTCAGAAGACCGGCGATTCGGAATAATTGAAAGGGGGTTAAACTAATATGATTTATCCACATACACGGTTCAGGTATAAGGTCGAGATAGACGGTATTGATGCCGGGGGGTTCTCCGAGGCCACCGGATTTGACGCTTCGATAGATGTTGTAGAGTACAGAGAGGGCGATATGGAGACCACGCCTTCAAAGATACCGGGACTTAAGAGATACGGAAACATCACACTCAGACAGGGTCTTGTTGACTCCACAGCTATATATGACTGGATGATCACCGGTGTGAACGGCGCGGTCGACAGAAAGACCATAACCATTACACTGCTTGATGAAGAAGAGGCTCCCGCAGCTTCATGGCAGGTCATAAACGCTTGGCCTATGAGATATACTGCTCCCGACTTCAACGCGACCGCTTCGGAAGTCGCGATCGAGTCGATCGAGATCGCCCATGAGGGTATGACAAGAGTTTCGTAAATTTATGCTGAGCAATAAGACCGTTCGATCGAGCGGTCTTATTGTATAATCAGTCATCAATAAGGAGTAACGGATATGGCGAAAAAGAATAAGAAGACCGAAGCGCCCGCAGAAGAGCTCGTTCATGAAGACGTAATGACTGTTGACACCGGTGCCGAAGACACAAGTGCCGCAGACACAAGTGCAGTTGAGCCCGGTGCACCCGCGAACGACGAGCCCGGATCCGCACCGGAGGAACCCGTTACGGAAGCGGAGTCTCCCGCACAGGAGGAAGCCTCTCCGGAGGGCGAAAGCTCCGTCGGAGTGATAACCAGACCGGTCAATTTCAGGACGGGTCCTCGCTTTACGAACGCGCCGATCGCCGAGCTCAAGCCGGGTACGACAGTGACGATCTCCGGTTCGGAAGAAGGCGACAGGGGCAAGTGGTACAAGTGTGTATTTGACGGTAGAACGGGGTATGTCAAGGCAACGGGCATAAGCGTAAAATAATTAATAACTGCTCTGTCACACCTGATGGTTGTTTTTCAAGGCGTTTGCCAATACGGGATTTAAGGGAATAATATGAAGCAGTATAAAGTTTTAATGGTTGACACTTTCGAGGAAATGAGAACGGCTAAATATGAAAAACTCGAAAGAATTATGAATGATATGTCAAAGGAAGGCTGGGAGGTCGTATGCCATTCTCCGCAGCCGGGCTCTAACAACACAAATCTGTTGGTAACATTTTGCAAAGAGGACGTTCAAAAAATCAACTGAATGGTATGGCAGCGCCTTAATAATTGTGGTGCGCGCAAGTGCGCGGTTTTAAATAGTGTACAGTTTACAGGTTACAGTGTACAGTTATTGCTGCGGCTGCGGAGCTTTTTAAAACCGTCGCCGCAGGCGACACCACAACTGTAAACTGTTAACTGTAACCTGTAAACTAAATACGATGGAGAAAGTATGGAGATCAGAAAGCTTTACGGTTCGTTCTTTAATATCGGGGATATGTTAATTCCGTATACCGATGACAATGAGGTACTTACGGATCTGTTTTCTTATCTCGACCTTTGCTTCACGCTTGTCACGAGCGCGAGAGGCTTCAGCGCGGAGAGCGTTCCGGATCGCGGACAGACGGGCTCCGCGCTCGGTCTTTCGGTGTCGTCCGCCGATCTCGGAGACCTTCTGGTCTCGCGGCGGGACAGCGGGAGCGGCGACCGGCTTTCCGCAGAAGCGATAGATCAGGTGGAGAATGCCCGGTTCCATATCGAGCAGAGAAGGAAACGCGGTGCCGATAACGGCTTTTTGTCGCGCTTTGACGTTCTGTGCCTGAAATTCGGTCTGAGCGAGCTGGAACGCTTCTCTTTGCTGCTTGCGCTTTCGGTGGAATACGACAGAAAGTACGAGGCGGTATATACCTATCTCCACAACAACAGCAGCGATTACTGTCCCACCAAGTGGCTGGCGGTGAAGCTGTACGAGTACCTTTTCGGCGTGACTGAGGACCGCGCTGCGCTTACCGACGACTCCCCGCTTTGCAGGTTCCTCTGCGAGCGCGGACAGAGGCGCGCGGAGCGAGGTGACAGCGCCCAGAGGCTCTCGCTCTCGCCGAGGGTGTCCGCGTATCTGCTCGGAAAGAATGAGCTGTCACCGGCTCTGACCGAGTTTTGCCGCATTTACCCGACGTTTGACGCGCAGGCGTATGTGCCGGTGAGGGTAGATACCGCCGTGTTCGTGAGAGAGCTGTTCCTCGACAAAGCTCTTGCGGAAAACCCGCGGTTCGCTCTCAACATATACGGCCCCGTCGGGATAGGAAGACGGCACACCGCCTCCATCGCAGCGGAGAGCGTCGGGCTTAATATGCTGGATATCGACCTGTATAAGCTCCTGACGGCACGGAACGAGGACGTGCGGCTGCGGCTGGACATGATCTACACCGAGACCGAGCTGCTCGGGGCGGTACCGTGCTTCACGTTTAACGCGTCGCTCACCGAGTCGGACAATGAGGGCAAGACAAGGCGTTCTCCGCTGGCGGATATCGTTACCCGCACTGCGGAGTACATCTCGTCGCTGTTCGGCTTCTTCTTCTGGATAACGCCGGAAAAGAGCGACATTTTCTCCTTTGTGGATACCCGGTTCATAAGTGTGGAGTTACCCATGCTGACGGCGAATGAGCGCAGGCTTTTCTGGGAACACTGTCTTGGTGGGGACTCCGACGACATCTCCGTGTTCGCCAACCAGTATATCCTCACGCCGGACAGCATATCGAAGGCTGCGGCTTCCGCCTCGGACATAGCGAGACTCAAAGGCGTGGAACGCGACCGCTCGGTCATATCCGAGGCGATACGGCTTCATTCCGTGAACCAGCTCGGGAACTACGCGACGAAGATTAACGCGGTGTTCACCTGGGACGACCTCGTGGTGAGCGAGGATCAGAAGCGGAAGATGAAGATGATCTGCGACCAGGTCAAATACCGCGGCGTTGTCAACGAGGACTGGGGCTTCGCGAAGAAGTCGCCCTACGGACGCGGGCTCTGCGCGCTGTTCTACGGCTCCCCCGGCACCGGCAAGACAATGGCTGTGCAGGTCATGGCGAACGAGCTCGGGGTGGATCTGTACCGCATAGATCTGTCACAGCTCACGAGCAAGTACATCGGCGAGACCCAGAAGAACATATCCGCGCTGTTTGCCAAGGCTAAGAACATCAACGCGATGCTGTTCTTCGACGAGGCGGACTCGATGTTCGCGAAGCGCTCGGAGGTGAAGGACGCCAACGACCGCTATGCCAACGCGGACACCGCGTTCCTGCTGCAAAAGCTTGAGGATTACGAGGGAATAACCATTCTTGCGACGAACTACGTCAACAACATCGACGACGCGTTCAAACGCAGGATCAGGTTCATGATAAACTTTGTGTTCCCGACGCCGGACGTGCGGCTGATGCTGTGGAAGAAGATACTCCCCCCCAGCGCGCGCACCGACGAGGAGATAGACTTCGAGTTCTATGCCGAGCACTTCGAGCTCTCGGGAAGCAACATCAAGGAGATACTCACCAATGCCGCGTACCTTGCGGCAGCGGAGCACACCGGGCTTTGCAACCGCCACGTCATTGAGGCGATAAAGCTCAACTTCTCGAAGTACGGGAAGATACTCACCAACGAGGATTTCGGCTATCTCGGCACATAAGACCGTAGCTGATAACCCCCGAAACTTACTGAAACAGAGGAGATCAATTATGGATATCGGTAATCTGAAAGAGTTCCTGAAGCTGTTAAGATACGGCGTTTCGGAAAATGCGGAAGAGGTCGTCATTGACGATACCGAGGACGGCCCCGTGCTTGTATGCACCGCTAAGTCGCCGTTCATCGAGGACAGCGTGCTCGAATACGAGATCTCCCTCATGCCCGACGACAACGGGACGATCTTCACGGAGATCAGTATTGCCATGTTCACCGGCATCGACAACGCCTCGTTCGACGGGCTCGACCGGCTGTTCAATATGTTCAATGACCTGTTCTCGTTCCGGCCGGGAAGCTACAAGCTCATAGACGAGTCGGGGACTGTGATGTTCACGCAGGGGTTCCTGCTCAATGAGACTGTCCCGGAAAAGACGGCGATAAGCATGATCGGCAAGACCATGAAGGTCATGGAGGACATCGTGTACACCACCGGCGGATATATCCTGAAGCATCTCTCGGGAGCAAGCCCCGAGGATATAATGAAAGAGCTTTGCAAAGCGGAGGGCTGAACTATGAGCAACGAATGGGGTAAGGATTTTTTGACGGAGCTCGGGAAGATCTTCTCCGGCTCCGGGATAGACGCTTACATGACGGAATTCGGCGGCGGCGACGCTCTCATGATCGAACCGGACGGCGAGGAAATACGGGCGAACGCCATTGTCACCGTTGAGCAGTCCGACGACGACTGCACCTGTGTGAGCCTTATGCTCCCGCTGTTTGACAAGCTTGAACCGGGCGTGGCGGCCGACCTTGTGAAGCTTGTGCGGTATATGAACAAGTACCTGACTCTCGGGAGCTTTGCGGTCTCCGAGGAGGACGGGACGTTTATCTTCTCTCACACGTTCGTGATCGACGAGGACACGGAGCGGGTAATTCTGTGCGGTATCGTCTCAGAGGCGCTCGACATAGCGGAGGAAACGGCGGCTATGGGCGGAGATATGGTGCTTCCGGTCATAAAGGGTGAAAAGCCGGTTTCGGAGCTCCTCAACAACGAGTCTGTGATAGTGCAGCAGTAAGGGGGGAGAATATGTCAGCCGATTATAGTAGCGGTCAAAATCAAGTATTGGGTGATTTAAATCAAAGGGAAGGTGTGTCTCCGACTAACGTATCTTCCACGAATGACAGCATGTCGTCCGCTAAGAATATAAAAGCGGCGGTTCCGACGGTTGAAAAAAAACAGCCGGGAGTTAC
>JAFZOA010000296.1 GCA_017550775.1 Ruminiclostridium sp.
GCCATGAGTTCCGTCAGCACTTCGGGAATGCCGTTATAGACCTCGTTTTCGTACAATCCCGTTACCGAGAAATATTCGCGGTAATACTTCACCGCCTGTGCGCTCTTTTCTTCCGAAAAGCCGAAGAATGTCTCAAAAGATTCTTTCAGCGGCGGCCCTATGAATTTATATAAAGTCGTCCTGTCCGTGACATCTATCCCGAATTTCCTCAGGGCGTACATAACGGAATTCGTTATCCCGAGCCCCGGGTCGGTCAATGTCCCGTCAAGATCAAAAAGCAGATATTTATACATCTTTTCTCCATATCGAAGCCGGATACCCACGGCTCAGAAATCATAGAACAAAAACGGTGCCGCCTGCGGCGTAAGCATAAACACAAGCCATATTATCAGGTAATGCACCGGATAGAATATGTAGAAGAACCATTTTGCAAATACCGGATGCCTTCCCTTTTTACCGTTATAGAAAACTGTCATGAGCGCGTACCCGAGCAGGACGAACGCGAGATCGAGCGCGTCGTGGTATATTGCCGCAATGCCGAATGTACCGCCGATGAGCTGCCACATAACGGCAAGCCCTTTCCAGACTCCCGCAACGATGAGGTAGGAGACGAACCGTGCTTTCGGCTTGTCGCGGTAAATGTGCAGAAAGAATATCAGCAGCACTCCGAATATCTCCCATGCAGCCGATATAGCAAGCGTAGCGCCGCTGCAAAGAATAACGAGCAGTACCCTCTGCCACTTTTTGAGCTTGCTTTCCCACGCGATTATCGCGAGAAGCCCGAATAACAGTGTGAATATCACATTCGCAGTCCACCAACCGTGAACGGGCACAAAAACGAGCCAGTCCGGTATCTGTGTGATGAACGCAAAGATCAGCAGACGTATCGCATATTTCTTGCGGTCGTGGGTATATTTATAGCCGTCGGTTATCATGAAGAACATAACCGGCGGGCAGATCAGGGAAGCATGGGACAGCAAACCCTGCCACCACGGCATAAGCACATACGGGTCGTCTGCTTCCGGATTACGCATAAGCGTGAGCCACGAGAAAAGATGTCCCCAGAACATGAAGAATATCGCTATATACTTTACGGCGTCGCGGTCAAACACCTTGAGTCCGGCTGACTTTTGCTCCATTTCAAAACCTCGTTTTTCGATGCAGCTTCTTTGTTGTCTATCCCACGCCGAAAGCGTGGGATAGACAACGTATAGCTTGTTCCTGTTTTTCGTCACGATCCAGATGCGTCGCCGCGAAAGCGGCGGCACCACAACTATTCACTGTTCATTATTCATTCTTGTTCATCTTCCGCTCGTACCATTCCTGCTTGGTCATGATGACCTGGCGGGGCTTTGCACCCTCGTACCCGCCGACCACGCCGAGCTGCTCCATGGTATCAATGAGCCTTGCGGCGCGCCCGTAGCCGAGCTTCAGGCGGCGCTGGAGGTAGGAGGTGCTTGCCTGTCCCGCCTCTATGACCGCTTCTATCGCCTCGTCGAGCTTGTCGTCGCTCACTTCCACACCGCCGTCGTCATCGTCGTCACCGCGCGATTTTCCGCCCTTCTCGGCCTTCTGAGCGGCAAGCTCCGCCTGGCGGTCGATCTCGTCGATAACGCTCTGGTCGTAGTCGAGAATGAAGGAGTTCTTGATGAACTCGACGACACGCTCGACCTCCTTGTCGGAGATCCAGCAGCCCTGAACACGGAGCGGCTTGGGGAGCTCGGAAGGCTTATAGAGCATATCGCCCCGTCCGAGAAGCTTCTCCGCGCCCGCACCGTCGATGATCGTGCGGCTGTCCACCTGCGACGCGACCTTGAGCGCGATACGGCTCGGGATATTGGCTTTGATAACGCCCGTCACGACATTTACCGACGGACGCTGAGTTGCGATAACAAGGTGCATACCTGCCGCTCTCGCCATCTGCGCAAGACGGCAGATGCTGTCCTCGACCTCGCCCGGCGACGCCA
>JAFZOA010000297.1 GCA_017550775.1 Ruminiclostridium sp.
AGCGGCTCTTGATCGTGCCGGTCACGCGCATCTTGCTGCACAGGAAATCGCAGAGCTGCCTTGTGAGCTCCGCGCCGTCGGTCTTGTCGGTGAGCTTTTTTATGCCAAGACTGTCCGCAAGCTCGGTAAGGGGCAGGATAACGCTTTTGCGGAGTTCCTCAAGTCCGCGGTCTATGCCCTCGGGGAAGGGCTTTAACCAGTCCTTCCGGCGAAGGTCGTACGCCTTGCTCAGAGCTTCGAGCCTGTCTGCGGAGCTGTCGATGCGCTTTACGCTGTTGACAGCGTTGCCGTCGGAGCCGCGAACAAACCCGCTCCTCACATAGCGGAGGATATCCTGGGTCTCGAAGGAGAGAGCTTTGAGAGTATAGACGGGAAACCGCACGAACCATTTGGAAATAAGCGGTTCGGGAATATCCGAGAACGAGGGTATCTCATAGCGCTTCATGGTGCTGTCGAGAATACGCGTGGTACCGCTGTCCGGGACGAGCACGGCTATATCGCGGCACCGCACCCCGCTGTCCATGAGCGAGCGTATCTCCGAGCATATCCAGTCGCACTCCTGCCACTTGTCCCGCGCTTCTATCACACGGAGATGTGACGGTTTACGGTAGCGCCGGGTGAGTACGGTCACGTCGGTGTCCGCGTCTGCGGCAAGCTTTGCGGCGAGGTTACGAACCGCCTCGAACTTTCTGTCCGAGCCGTCCGGATAGTCGCAGGTGAGCGCGAGTGTGACGTTGGCCGCCTTTTTCAGCATCGCGCGTATGAACATGAGCTGACCGCCGGAGAAGCTGTCGAACTCGTCGAGAAACACCTCATACCCGTCGAGCGCGTCGGTCTGCAATACAAGCTCCGAAGCGCGGCGGATATCGTCAAGCCGGTCGTCGAAGCTGCGTGTGAGCATACTGTCGTAGGCGGAGTAGATGACCGCGATGTCGTTGAGCTTGTCGGAAAGCGCGTCGGACATGGTTTCGTCCTTTGCGAGTAGCTCTCTGAGCCCCGACGGAGAGATGCCCGCGCTTCTCATATCGGTGATAAGACCGAGCGCGAATGAGGGGAAGCCGCTGCGCTGTATCTGGCTGCGGTAGTATTCGAGCTCTCCGCCGGCCGCGGCTTCCTCCAGTGCGAGTTTCACGACTATGCGCTTTGCTATGTCGTCGGCGTACTCCTTGGTCTCGCCGTGCTCGCGCAGTATCCTCTGCGCCTCCTTTGAGAACATGGTAACGCGGCAGTCCTGCGCATGGCCGCGCGGGACAGTTCTGTATATCAGCTTTTCCGCCTCGAACGAGAACTGGTCGGGTACGAAAAGCAGCGCGCGCTTCCCACCGAGTACGGCATCCTTTATCCGCTCCCGAAGCAGCGTGGATTTGCCCGTGCCGCTCTCGCCGCATATCAGTTTCAGCATAGATCGTTCTCTCCTTATCTCACTTTCCCACGCAGAACCGCCTGAACACGGTATCCACAACCGTCTCGTTTACTTGCTCACCGGACAGCTCATAAAGCCTGTCAAGCGCGTTCTCGCACATTATCCCCACCGCGTCGAGGGTCATACCATCTTCGAGAGCTTCAAGCGCCTTTGCGGTATGATCTCTCGCTTCGACCGCGCATTTGCGCTGGCGTTCGTTGGCGATGAACCCCGCCGTCAGGTCTGCGTCCTTTACCCCAGACACAGCGGCGACCGCCTCCGCGACAGTCTCTGCGCAGTCCGGGTCGAGCGCGCTTATGCGCACCACCCGCCCGAACAGCCGTTCAAGCTCCGACACATCCGCCTGTGCTTCGAGGTCGGTCTTGTTGGCGATACACACGGTCTTTTTCGGGTCGAGCAGTCCGATAAGTCTCCGGTCGTCGTCGGAGAGCGGTCGGCTCAGGTCGAACACCGCCAGCACCACAGCCGATTCCCCGAGCTTCCGAAGCATCTTCTCTACTCCGATACTTTCCACCACATCGTCGGTCTCCCTTATCCCGGCGCAGTCCGCGAGCCGCAGCATCACTCCGCCGAGCGTAACCGTCTCCTCCACGATATCGCGGGTGGTACCTTCGATGTCGGTCACGATGCTTCTTTCCGTACCGGTAAGCAGGTTCATAAGTGTTGACTTACCAACGTTCGGCCGCCCGACGATAGCGCAGGGAATACCGTCGCGTATCAGCTGACCCTCGCCGTGGCTCGCGATAAGCCGGTCGAGCTGCGCGACGATGTTACGGAGCTTGTCCGCTTCGAGGTTCCCGTCGAACTCGTCCTCCATTTCGTCTGGGTAATCTATCCACGCCTGAATCAGCGTTATCAGCCCGAGAAGCCCGTCCGCCGCCTCGCGTATTCTCCGGTACAGCGCACCCTCCTGCTGCGACTTAGAACAGAGCAGGAACTGTTCGTTCTGCGCCGAGATCACGTCTGCGACAGCCTCCGCCTGCGTGAGCGAGAGCTTGCCGTTGAGAAGGGCGCGCTTGGTGAACTCGCCGGCCTGCGCGGGTACGGCACCGGCGCTGTAGCAGGCGGAAAGAACGCGCTTTGCGACGTATGTGCCGCCGTGACAGGATATTTCGGCGGTATCCTCGCCGGTGTAGCTGTGCGGCGCGCGGAATATGAGAAGCACCCCGTCGTCGAGCCGCCACTCACCGTCATGTATCTCGCCGTAGCACGCGGTATATCCCTTCATATCCGATACCCGCCTGCCGTTCACGGGCGTGAATACGCGCTCCGCAATTCCCGCGGCATTCTCGCCGGAAATGCGTATCACCGCTATACCGCCTTCGCCGTGCGGCGTTGCTATTGCTGCTATTGTCTGCAATTCTTTTTCCTCACATTCGTTTTCCGGTTTCTGTAAAGCACTCACGCGCGAAATGGACTGCTCACCCACAACTGCACGATGCAGTGGGGTGACCGTAGAAAGCGCGCCGAACGCGCACATACAAACGGTCACCGACGCACCATTTCCGTCGTGATCCACGCGAAGCGTAACGGGTCCAGCGTCACGCTGGCGCGGGGTCCGGGGC
>JAFZOA010000298.1 GCA_017550775.1 Ruminiclostridium sp.
CACCTGCCTGAAAACCGCCGTCACATTGAAAGGGCTGTCCGACGGGACGTACAGGTTCCGTGTAGCGGCGCTCGTTAGTAAGAACGGTAAATATTCGGTGCAGGAAAAGTCCTCGCCGATCACAGTAAAACTACCCGTCAAGGAGGAAAACATGACCGAACGTATCACTGTAAACACTCAGAGCAGTATCCGTATTGACTGCGGAGAGCTCGTTATCCGCATAGACCCGTATGAGATCGGCGGCGAGCCGCATGACGCGGATATTGTGCTCATCACTCATGAGCATTACGACCACTTCTCGCCCGACGACCTGAAAAAGGTATCCAAACCCGACACGGTTATCGCCGCGCCCCGGAGCATGGAAAAAAAGCTTTCTGCGGCGGGAATAAAGGACGCAGTGCTGCTTGAGCCCGATGAAAAGACCGAAATACGCGGAATACCGGTAGAGACGGTGCGCTCGTACAATCAGTTGAAGGTGTTCCACCCGAAGTCCAAAAACTGGCTCGGATATATCGTCACCGTGAACGGCAATCGTATCTACGCAGCCGGCGACACCGATGCGGTACCCGAAGCGAAGGCAGTTAAGTGCGATATCGCGCTCGTCCCGATAGGCGGCACCTATACCATGAACGCGAAGGAAGCAGCCGCGCTTGTCAACGAGATCAGACCTGCCGCCGCGATACCGACACACTATGGCTCGATCGTGGGAAGCAAGTCGGACGGTGACAAGTTCGCAAAGCTTGTAGACAAGGGGATAGATGTAGTCATAAAGTGAGAAGCCATTAAGCTGTACAGATCCGCTCTGTACAGCTTTTTTTTGTCATTTCCACGAACGCCGTTTATCCGTTCTTTTGCTGTTCTTTTCGACATAAACTATACCCGGAGGTGAGTTTATGGTCTGCAATTACTACATGACCGATGACTTTGAAGAACGCGTCGCCCGGTTCAACGAGCTTTTCGCGGAGTATATAAAGCTCCGCGGGAACTGCTGACTGGGGGTGTGAGAAATGACAGGAGCAAGTGTGGGCATCTATTGCCGGCTTTCGCAGGAGGACAGAAACAAGGCGTGTTCCGACGATGACAGCGAGAGCATAAAAAACCAGAAGCTCATGCTCACAGATTACGCTCAGCGGCATGGCTGGGATATCTATGATATCTACTCGGACGACGACTACACCGGAACAGATCACAGCCGTCCCGGTTTCAACCGGCTTTTGCGGGACGCGGAGAACGGGAAGATAAACATAGTGCTCTGTAAGTCTCAGAGCCGTTTTACAAGGGATATGGAAGATGTCGAGCACTACATACACGGGCTTTTCCCGCTGTGGGGAGTGCGCTTTGTGAGCGTCGTGGACAACGCCGACACAGATGTGAAGGGAAACAAGAAGTCCCGTCAGATCAACGCTATGGTCAACGAATGGTACCTCGAAGACATGAGCGAGAGCATCAGAGCGGTGCTTACAAACCACCGCAGGAACGGGCTTTTTATCGGCGCGTTCGCTCCCTACGGTTACAGGAAGGATCCGGCGAACAAGTCCCGTCTTGTCATCGACGAACCCGCCGCAAGCGTGGTGCGGCGCATTTTCGCGCTGTACCTTGAAGGGCACGGGAAAGCGGCGATCGCAAAGCAGCTTAACGCCGAACATATACCATGCCCCTCACGCTATAAGAACGAGCACGGGCTTGAATACAAAAACCAGCATTACAGGAGCGAGCAGCTGTGGCGGTATTACTCTGTGAGCAGCATACTCAGCAACGAGGTGTACATCGGCAATCTTGTGCAGAACAAGTCTCACAGCGTATCCTACAAGACGAAAAAGACAAGGCCTACAGCGAGGAGCGAGTGGATCCGCGCGGAGCATACCCATGAGCCCGTGATCGACATGAAAACGTGGGAGCTTGCCCGGGCAATATCCGAAGGACGCAGCCGTCCCGGTGTTCCTACCGGCACTGTCAATATCTTCTCCGGCAAGCTTGTGTGCGGGTTGTGCGGCGGGTATCTCGGTCGTCACAAGAGCGGAAAAAGGCTTGTGGATTACCGCTGTAACACCCACAGATACGACAGCGAGCGCTGTGCCGGCACCCGGATAACGCACGACCTGCTTTACAGCGCAGTATCCGGTGCGCTGCGGGAGCAGGCCGCTGTTCTGTCACGTCCCGAACGTATCGCAGCCGCCGTCACGACGGGGAATGCTCACGACAGCCGGATCGCCGCGCTCAATGCGGAGCTGTCCGATATGCAGAAACGGAAAGAGCAGTGCGTAGAGGCGAACAAGGCTCTGCTTCTGAGCCGGGTAAGAGGCGAGATGTCGGAGGAGAACTATAAACTCATGTCCGGGTCTTTCCTTGAGGATATAGAGCACTTCTCCGGTATGATCAGCTCTGTGAACGCATCGCTCCGGGAGCTCAGAGACCGTGTACCGGTCACACACTCTGAGACCGTGGGAAGGTACATTGACAGTGTGAAGCCAGACAACTTGACGGTGAACCTGTTCATCGACAGGATAGTTGTCATGCCGACGAAGCCGTACAGCAGGACAGCCGATCTGCGGATATACTGGCGGTTCTGAAAGCGGTACAGATAAAGCGGCAGCGGAAACGGCAAAATGTAACACTTGCGTTTAAATGTTTAGAAATATGACGATTTCTCTTATAATTGTGATCGAAAACCATTGACTTTTGTACTTTTTTCTGATATAATGGTTACAGTTTTTTGTTTTATAATCAATATATGTGGCTCGCTTTGAGAATGCTGAGCTGCATAAAAGGAAGGAGTATCCTGATGAAAAAGCAATGGATTTCCTGCTGCGCGGCTCTGCTTGCCTGCTGTATGATCACAGGCTGTTCCGGCGGAACACAGTCAACAGGACAGAATGATCCGTCCGGGACGGGAAGCGCGGCCGATACACAGGACGAAGAAAACTACATATCGACGCTTACCCCTGCCATTGACTTCTATGGCTATGTCAACGCCGAAGATCTGATGAATGCGGAGCTCAAACCGGATATGTCAACTTACGGAACAATTACTGCGATAGCTGAGATGACCAGAGATCAGGTCCGCGAGCTCATAGAAGAAATAGCTAACAGCAGCGAGAAATTCGCTCCCGGAAGCAACGAACAGCTCGTACATGATCTTTACTGGCAGATCTACGATTTTGTAAAGTACGGAGAAAAAGACCCCGGCGGAGAGAATACCGAGCTTGTAGAAAAGTATTTAGACAAGATAGAAGCAGTCAGCAATACCGACGAGCTTCTATCGGTCTGGCATGACCTTTCGGCGGATCTTTATGTTAAAGCGGGCTTTTCGGCGCAAGTATTCCCGAATATTTATGATTACCGCGAGAAGGTCCTGTATTTCTGTCTGCCCACTCTCGCAGATCTTGACGAGATAAAGAATAACAATGTCAAAGCAACACAGGCAAGAGACAATCTCTCCACTTATCTGAAGCTTTTAGGGCTTTCCGAGGACGAGGCAAAGCAGCGCGCGACCGACATCATCTATATGTATTATGAGATAGCCGGATACAGCGATCCTCTTTTCATCAGCGGTGATAAGAATTATTATGAGGCGTTCAACATCATTACCCGCGAGGAATGTTCGGGTAAGCTGAAAAACATGACTTACGATCAGCTTGTTCGTTCTATCGGGTATAACGGAGAGATCCCGGATAAAATAGTTTTCATGGATGAAGGTCAGCTTGAGGGTGTGGATTCTCTTTTAGACAGCGCTCATCTGCGGGCATGGAAGGATATTGCTGTTATAACCCTGCTGATGAACGGTTCGCTGCTTCTTCCCGACAAGTATTCGCTGATCGGGTTTGAAGGTGTCACCCCGGAAGATACCGCCTTTGATTACGTCAAGAAGACGCTCGAAGAACAGATAAGCGAGATATACGCCGAGAAGTACTTCAATAAGAAAAAAGCTGAGATCATCACAAAGATGTGTAACGATATGGTCGAGGAGTATTATGATCTGATAAACGGTGCAGAATGGCTTTCCGAAGAGGGAAGGGCGTTTCTTACCCGGAAGCTCGACAATATGCAGTTTTTCATCGGGGCGGACGAGCCTCACGAGATCGACCCGGAAGACGGAGAGCTTATCGGAAGCACACTTCTGAAAACGATGTTTAATTTTGATAGTAATAAACAGCAGAAGGACTTTGACACTCTTTTCTCCGATGCGCCGTATGACGGATTTAAAGAAATGTCTGCGATAACGACAAATGCCTGCTATGTGCCTCCCCATAATTCGATCGTAATACCGGCAGCTTCGATGAACAAGGGGCTTTTCGACGAGGACGAGGATTATGCGACAAATCTCGGAGGAATAGGTGCGCTCATCGGGCATGAGATATCACACGCATTTGACAGCAAAGGCGTAAAATTTGACGCTCACGGGAATTTTGTTCCCGATGCTATGCCCCAGGAAGATATCAAAGCTTTCAAGGATTTACAGGACAAGGCGATAGCGTATTACAGCTCGTTCAAGATCCTCGGTTCCCACGTTGACGGAAAGCTCACTCTTGGCGAGAATCTCGCGGACATAAGCGGATTGCAGTGCGTGATCTCGATAGCGGGGGATCCGGAAAGCCAGAAGAAAGCATTTGAAGCTTTCGCAAGAATGTGGGAACAGCTTCTCACGGATACCAAGGCGAAGGAATACCTTACGGAGGATGTACATTCTCCCCATTCCGTAAGAGTCAACGCAGCAGTCGCGCTGTTTGACGAGTTTTATGAGATATACGGCGTAAAAGAGGGCGATCCCATGTATGTCGCGCCCGAAAACAGAATAAGGAGGTGGTAAGTCTATGCTCATAAAATATACACTAAAAAATATTTTCTCAAAACCGGGCAGGCTTATCATTCTGATACTGTGTCTGACCGTCGCCTGTCTCGCGGGATTTGCGGCTCTCGACTACGGAAGCTCCGTAAGGGACACTTTCGGTAAGATGTACTCGAAATACCGCGGAGACTATCTTATCCTGTACTGGGGAAATGAAGGCGTAACAGACGCGATCTTTGAAGGCTACGATATCTCGAAGATCCGCTTTATCGGCAGCAAATCGGTAACGAAGCGTGAGATTACAAGGAAAGAAAAGCTGTACACCTTTGCGCTTACCGAAGAGATCAGCATATCTTCCTACAGTGATCCCGATGACGCGCGCGCATTGAAAATGCTGGAGATGGATTATGACCCGGGGGAGGGTGAGATCGCAATAAGCAAGGACTACAGCGAAAAGTACGGGTACAATATCGGCGACGAACTCATTCTCTATGATACCAAACAGAACCCCGTTCCGCTCACTGTGACTTACATTTATGACAAGGAAAACTATCTTGGCGAAATGTCGGGCTTAATATGCAAGGAACAGGCATTCAAGCTCACAAACAGCACGATCTTCAAAGGCGGTATCGTTGATATCCCGGACGAAGACAGAGAAGAGTTTGAACGCGTAATGACGGAAAAGCATCCGAATGTGCTTGTAACAAAGGTCTATATTACAGACGAGGAAATGGAAGGCTATAACAATGTAACGTATATACTGTATCTTGTATTCGTGCTTGTCTTTGTTCTGGTGATATTCGTTACGGTAAGCTTTACGGAAAAGATAATCACCGAAAGAATGTCCGTGATCGGAACGCTCCGGAGTATTGGTATGTCGCTGCGTGAGACCACGGGTATCCTGCTCTTTGAAAATGTGATCTACGGACTTATGGGAAGCGGCATCGCACTTGTTTTGTATCTCCTGCTCAGAAACTATGCGATGACAATGCTGGCTGTCTCGGTAAGCGGAAGCACAGAGATCGGAGATATCAACATACTGAACTGTCTGATAATCGTTTTGTTTGCGATACTGCTCCAGATACTTGTACCTATGTCCGCGGTAATGAAGGCGGTAAGGACATCAATCAGAGATATCATATTCGACAGCCGCGACGGAGAATACCGTGTATCCTACCCGAAAACGATCATCGGAGCTGTTATGATCGCAGCAGGATTGATATGCGGGTTCCTGTTTGAAAACCTTGCGGTGTCCATAGTATCTGTCCTCTTGATCATAATGGGCGCGGGTCTTTCGATCCAGTTCGTAGTCAGAAAAGTGACTTACGCGATGTCCGGTGTATTCGGTGCGGCAAATATGCCCGTTGCAGAGCTTGCGGCTGTTGAAACCGGAAGCAAAAAGCCGAATTCGAGCAACGCTGTACTTGCCGTAGCGGCGGTGATCACAGCGGCGACGGTATTCCTTATCGGAGGCTCCATAATGGGTTCCCTGGAGAGGTACGAGTACAATTCCGATATCATTGTCACAAATGTTTATGATAAAACGACCAAGTATGAATATCTCAGTGAAATGGATAATGTCACCGATGTGGAATATGTTTATGAGACCGGTGATGACATATCCATAAAAGACAGGACCACGAGGTTCATGGTCATGGCGCTTCCGGATTACAGGCATTATAAAGTCTATGGAGAGCTTCCGGCTTCCCTCGAAGCGGACGAGTGTGCATTTGACCCTATCGCGATGAACAAAATGGGCATCAAAGAAGGAGATACTGTTGAGATCACATTCAACAGTTACGGAGTCTTCCCGATAAAGAAAACGATGCACGTTGTCAGGGCTCTTGAATACAGCCCGTTCATGGGTATGGGCACGATAATTGTATCGCATCAGCTTTACAATGAGCTTTATGCCGATACAGTCACGACCATATTTATCACGACCGATGATCCCGTAAATGTCAAGACAGACATTGAGGATTCCATGACAAAGGGCGAAAAGATCCGAACAATGGCGGAATATGTCGAGGATAAGGAAGAATATACTGCTCAGGTAAGAATTATTATCATAGCGGTAGTGGTTGTAGCTATCAGTCTCACGCTTATAGGTATTTCCGGTAACCAGATCATCGGATTTGCGAGCCGCAAAAAGGAATACGCGATGCTTCATTCCTGCGCTTGTCCGAGAAGCAGCATCATAAAGATGATACTTACCGAAAACGCGCTTCTTTTCGGAGTTGCGTGTATCGTGTCGGCGGTACTGTGTATTCCCGTAACGATGCTTGTTGCCCGGATATTTATCATGACGGACACGGGAATATTTGTGAGCGTACACTACGGTGTTCTGTTCTTATGTATTTTTGCGCTCTGGGCTGTAACAATGCTGACATCTCTTTCACCTATAAGAAGCCTGAGAAAGATGAACACAGCAATGGAAATGAAGTACGAATAAGGGGGAAATCAATATGGAAGAAGCAATTCTTAAGGTTGAGAATGTCAGCAAAACGTTTGGTACCGGCGAGGCTATGAATAAGGTGCTCGATAATGTATCACTTGAAATACACAAGGGTGAATTCGCGTCCCTCATGGGCTCGTCGGGAAGCGGTAAATCCACGCTGCTGTATCTTATAGGCGGACTTGATACGAGCTATGAGGGGAACATCTATATCTGCGGACAGAAAATGACCGGAATGAAGGAAAGCGAGATGTCCGCGCTGAGGCTTGCGAAGATCGGGTTTATATTCCAGTTCTACAATCTTGTGCAGAACCTTTCCGTTGAGGACAACATTCTTCTGCCGATAAAAATGGCAAAAAAGAACGTTCCCGGCTATAAGGAAAAGCTTGAGGAAATACTCGAAATAACCGGTCTCACCGAAAAGAGGAAGCAGAAGCCTTCCCAGCTTTCCGGCGGTCAGCAGCAGAGAGTCTCCATTGCGAGAGCGGTACTATCCGAGCCGGAGATACTCCTCGCGGACGAGCCTACCGGTAACCTCGACAGTAAGACTACGGTCGAGATAATGGATCTCTTCAAGCGCATAAATCAGGAAAAGGGCATAACATTCTTACAGGTAACTCACTCGCAGGAAACAGCCGATTACGGAACCAGAATAATCCGTCTTGACAGCGGACGGCTTGTTGGTTAATGAGATCGGATGCTATGAGTACAGCGGGCGGTCACATAGCTTTGGGGCTCTGCCTCACTGCACGATGCAGTGAGGTGACCGCCAAAAGCGCGCAGGACGCGCGCATTCAAGCGGTCACCGATGTACACCCGCCGGGGCTAACGCCGCCCCGGTCCCCGCGCCAGCGGATTTGCGAAGCAATATCATAGACGCATGGACCCATACCGTAACACGGAACTTGAATGGTCTTGTTAGAG
>JAFZOA010000299.1 GCA_017550775.1 Ruminiclostridium sp.
CGCATAAGGATTCACTCAGGCTTATCCGTGAGTTCGTGAACTTCTCTACCCTCGATGAACGCCTTAAAGGAAACACGACGCTTACCGAGGAGTTCAAGAACATCAAGGATGTCTGGTGCAGAGCGAGATTCATCGTTACCAAGCGCGACTCGCAGGGGAAGCTTTCCAAGGTGCTCTGGCTCGTTGAGAGCATAGACGAGGAGAAGAGACGCCGTGACGAGCTCTATGCTACGGCAAGGAACCTTAACTTCCAGGTTTCATCCATTTCAAACATATTCATGGTGGTGTACGACGTCGATCTGATAGCGGATACGTTCAGCGTCATCAAGTCCGAGAACCGTATCGTGAATGATCTTGTAGGCGACCGCCGCGATGACGCGCAGTTCACCGTGCGTGTAGTAATGGAGGCTCTCACCGACGAGTCCTCGCTCGATGAGATGATGCGCTTCATCAACTTCGACACTCTCGAAAGCCGTCTCGGATATACTCAGACAGTGGCGCTCGAATTCATGACCAAAACCAAGAAGTGGATAAGAATACGATTCCTTGCGTCCCAGCGCACAAATACAGGCGGACTCTCCCATGTTCTGTGGCTCGCCGAGGATATAGACTCCGAGAAGAAGGACAGAGACGCGCTCATAGATATGTCTGAGCGGGCAATTGCCGCAAGTGAGGCGAAGTCGTCGTTCCTGTCAAATATGTCCCATGAGATACGCACTCCGATCAACGCGGTGCTCGGTATGAACGAAATGATACTGCGTGAGTGCGACGACGAGGATATACTTGCATATTCCGAGAGCATCAGGACCGCAGGAAACACACTGCTCGGTATCATAAACGACATTCTTGACTTCTCGAAGATCGAGGCGGGCAAGATGGAGATAATCCCGGTGGATTACGACCTTTCCTCCGTTATCAACGACCTTGTGAACATGATACAGACAAGAGCGGAGGAGAAAGGGCTTATACTTGCGCTTGAGATCGATCGCGATATCCCGAAGCTGCTGCACGGCGACGAGGTGAGAATAAAGCAGGTCATCACAAACATACTGACCAATGCCGTGAAGTACACCGAAAGGGGAAGCGTCACATTCTGTATAGAGTATGAGAAGATAAGCGGCGACCCGAAGAGCATCTACCTCGATATAAGCGTAAGAGATACCGGTATCGGCATAAAGCCCGAGGATATGAAGAAGCTGTTCTCGGAGTTCGAGCGTATCGAGGAAGAGCGCAACCGCAATGTCGAAGGCACCGGACTCGGCATGAACATCACCAAGCGCCTGCTCGAGATGATGGGTTCATCGCTGAAGGTCGAGAGTGTGTACGGTATAGGCTCGGTATTCTCGTTCCGGCTGAAACAGACCGTAATAGGAAGAGAGCCTCTGGGCGACTACGAGAAGACTTACCGCGAATCGCTGTCCGAACACAAGAAGTACAGGGAAATGTTCACGGCTCCCGATGCGCAGGTGCTCGTTATAGACGATACTTACATGAACCTTATGGTGTTCAGGAGCCTGCTCAAAAAGACGGGCGTGAAGATAGATACGGCGGTAAGCGGCGACGAGGGACTCGGGCTTTCGTACCGCAAGAAGTATGATATCATCTTCCTTGACCACATGATGCCGGATAAGGACGGTATCGAGACGCTGCGTGAGATGCGGGCGCGTACAGACGATCCGAACAGGGATACGCCGGTGGTGTGCCTTACCGCAAACGCGATCTCCGGAGCGCGGGAGCAGTATATCTCCGCCGGATTTGACGACTATCTCACCAAGCCTATCGACTCTGCAAGACTTGAGGAGATGCTGATAGAGTATCTCCCGCCGGAGAAGGTCGTCGTTTCCTCGGGCGCGAATGCTGCGGAGACCGTGCAGAAAGCGCCGAAAACGGAGAAAAAAGCGAAAGATCCGGAACCGGAAGAGGACGATGGAGTGATACCGCGTTTCGTCAGGGATAACCCCGAGCTCAATACAGAGGCGGGTATAGCTAACTGCGGCGGCGAGGAGTTCTACATCGAGACTCTGGTGGCATACGCCGACATGGTGAACGTTCAGATCGGCGAAGTCGAGAAATACCGTGCGGCGGGCGACATAAAGAACCTTACCGTCAAGATACACGCAATGAAGAGCACAGCGAAGCTTATCGGCGCGAACGACATCGGAGCGTTTGCACAGAGGCTTGAGAACGCGGGCAAGGCAGGCGATATAAAGGCGGTCGAGGAGGAACTTGACGCGCTAATCGAGCGGTGTAAGAAGCTCGGGGAATGCTTTTCGCAGTTAAGTATGGGCTGACAGAGGGGATAATTCGCTGCCTAAATCGAAGTTATCTCCTGTGCATCATTGCGGAAGATAATGCAGATACGTTTTGCCGGTTTGTAGAAAAAACTTGACTAATTGTAGAATATATGATATAATCAAAGTGTATTTATATCATTGGAAAGTCGGTGATATTATGATAAGTATGTACGGAAAAAAGAAGGAACCGACATTCGGAAGCTCGTCCCCCTTCCGGATATACGTCGATCAGGCGGGATATCTGCCCGGAAGCCGTAAGATAGCTGTTCTTCCTTTTCCCGCAACTCTGTTCGCGATAGTTGACGAGAACGGAGACAAGTTCTTTGAGGGCGAGGTAACGCATTTCGGGACGGACGAGTGCTCCGGAGATGATGTGTATATTGCCGATTTTTCCACGTTCAGCAGAGAAGGAAGCTATCGCGTGACCACAGGCGGAAAGACCTCCGCGCTGTTCAGGATCGGTGATGCCGTGTACAACAAGCTTTTCTTCGCCGTAACAAAGGCTTTCTACTATTTCAGATGCGGCTGTGAGCTTGACGAGCGTTTTGCCGGCGCGTTTACCCACGCCCGGTGTCACTGCAGCTATGCAGAGCTTCTTACGGAGGACGGAGAGATCAATGTCCGCGGAGGCTGGCATGATGCAGGAGATTACGGACGATATGTCACTGCCGGCGCTTGTGCCTGCGCACAGCTCCTTTATGCGTACAAGCTGTTTCCCGGCGTTTTTGAGCGGCTTGATCTCAACATCCCGGAAAGCGGTTCGGGGATTCCCGATCTGCTCAGCGAGTGCAGATATGAGCTTGAATGGATGGTTCGTATGCAGCGTGAGGACGGTGCGGTCTTCCACAAGGTAACGACCATGAACCATGCGCCGTTCGTTATGCCGGAGAATGATACATCGAAGCTTTATGTGTTCTCGATAAGCTCCTCCGCCACAGCCGACTTCTGTGCGGTATGCGCGCTTGCTTCCGGTGTGTTCAGACAGTATGACGAGGAGTTCTCCAAACGCCTTCAGAGAGCGGCTGTACGCGCGTACTCGTGGCTTGAAGAGCATCCGGATCCGGTAAGATTTTTCAACCCGAGCGGCTGCAACACCGGTGTTTACGGTGAGGAATTCGACTTTGACAACAGGTACTGGGCGGCTGCGGAGATGTACGAGCTCACAGGTGAGAGCAAGTACAACGAGGCTTTCCGCGCACTCTGCAATTCACGTTACTTTGAGGGTCAGAACTACATCAAGACCTCTCTCGGATACGGCAATATCGGCGGGCTCGGCTCGCTTGCATACATACTCAGCGGAAGAGAGGGCAAGGACAAGGCGCTTTGCGGAAAGCTCGCAGATCTGTTCGTTGCGGAGGCTTACTGGCTCGCGGACAAAACGAAGAAGAGCGGCTACGGGGCTTCAATGGAGGACTGGGAGTATTTCTGGGGGAGCAATATGGAGCTCCTGCACCACGGCATGAAGTTCGTGCTTGCCGCGATGATGACCGGCGAGGAGGATTTCTACGGGTATGCGGAGGAACAGCTTCACGTTCTGCTCGGACGCAACGCCCTCGGTATCAGCTATGTTACCGGCTTCGGTGAGTATGCGTGCCGTAATCCCCACTACCGCCCGTCGGCAGCCGACGGCATCGAGGAAAGCGTTCCGGGACTTGTCATAGGCGGCCCGAACAGCGAGCTCAACGACCCTTACGCGAAGACGATAGTACCGTCGGGGACTCCGCCTATGAAGTGCTACGCGGACGACGAGAGGTGCTTCTCGCTCAACGAGACCACGATTTACTGGAACTCGCCTGCGGTGTTCCTGCTTGCGGCTCTCGAAACGCATAAAAACAAGTAATATAACGATGCCCCCCTACATTCAGTGTAGGGGGTCTGTGCTTTCAGAACAGTATCTCCGGGTCATACGTCCGCAGCCACATTTCAAGCTGTATCAGATACGCGAACATCTGCGGCGTGGTCATAAGCTGACCGTACCAGTTCTCCGAGAAGCTTTTCCCCTCGGTGGCGATAAGCTCCCGCAGCTTCGCCTCGTCGAGCAGCACTGTGAGCCGCCGTCCGGGTTCCGACATCAGGGCGGTGAACCGGTCGAACACGAGCTTTGCATA
>JAFZOA010000300.1 GCA_017550775.1 Ruminiclostridium sp.
AATGGGCGTTCAGCTACATTATAAATACGGAGGCAGGTTTTGAGTTACGAAACGATCGCCGGTATCGCAGAACGATACGGCGCAAAGATACTGTACAATGAGAGGATAGCCGGGTACACCTCGTTCAACATCGGCGGGATCTGTGATGTGATAGTCATGCCGAACAGTGCGGAGTGTATCGCGGATATAGTTTCGTGCTGCAAAAAAAACGGTACGAAGCTCTACATCTTCGGGAAATGCACCAATGTCCTGATCTCGGACAATGGGCTGCGCGGTGTGGTAATGCTGATCGACGGGGAATACTCGCAGGTGCGTCGGGTGGGGAATACCCTTGTATGTGACGCGGGAGCATCGGTCACTAAGATATGCAACACCGCAAAGAATGAAGGTCTTACCGGACTTGAATTTGCATACGGGATACCGGGGAGCGCGGGCGGTGCGCTTTACATGAATGCGGGAGCATACGGCGGTGAGATGAAGGACGTGGTGTCGTACTGCACTTACCTTGACACCGACGGCTCTGTAAAGCGTATGGAAAAGGCGGAAATGGGATTATCATACCGCAGGAGCGTGTTTACCGGCACCGACCGTATCATTCTTTCCGTCTGCTTTGAGCTTGAGGAGGGAGACCCGGAAAAGATCGCGGCGGACATGAACGACATTATGAACAGGCGCCGTGAAAAGCAGCCGCTCGAATACCCGAGCGCGGGAAGCACATTCAAGCGCCCCGAGGGGTATTTTGCCGGTAATCTCATCGAAGACAGCGGACTCAGAGGGCTGACTGTGGGCGGTGCGCAGGTGAGCGAGAAGCACTGCGGATTTGTGATAAACAAGGGCGGCGCGACATGCGAAGACGTGCTCCGTCTGATAGACAGTATAAAAAGCAAGGTATCCGAACATTCGGGCGTTAAGCTTGAATGCGAGGTGCTGGTGATAGATTGACACGGTGAGGATATGGAATTTATTATTGTAACGGGAGTTTCCGGTTCGGGAAAGTCGAGCGCGGCAAAGGTGCTGGAAGACATCGGTTATTTCTGCATAGACAATATGCCGCCCCAGCTCATACCTAAGTTTGCGGAGCTGTGCGGTGACAACTCCGAGATAAACAAGGTCGCTATCGTCGTGGATATACGCGGAGGCGAACTGTTTTTGCAGTTCTGGGAGAACTTCCAGGAGATGCGTCAGGCGGGCATGAACGTCAAGATACTGTTCATCTACGCCGATAAGGACGTCATCCGCCGCAGATACAAGGAGACCCGCCGGAAGCACCCTCTTTACGACATAGCGAACGGCGACCTTGACAGGGCGATAGACGAAGAATTCGACATTCTGATGCCTATTCGTGAGCGCTCGGATTACTACATAGATTCAAGCTTCACAACGACCTCCAAGTTCAAGGAAAACATGCTGAAAATGTTCCTGAACAACGTTTCCGACAGTCTTATGATAAACTGTCTGTCCTTCGGGTTCAAGTTCGGCGTTCCTGACGAGGCGGATCTTGTGTTCGATGTTCGTTTCCTGCCTAACCCGTTTTATGTACAGGAGCTCAAAAATCTTACCGGTGAGGACAGGGCGGTGAGAGATTATGTAATGGACTCCGAGATCTCAAAGCAGTTCCGGGACAAGCTCTTCGACATGATAGATTTCCTTGTTCCACAGTATATCTCGGAGGGCAAGAGCCAGCTTGTCATCGCGTTCGGATGTACCGGCGGAAAGCACAGGAGCGTAACTTTTGCGGAACTCACGAATGAGTTTCTGAAGGAAAAAGGATATAACGTCCGTGTCATGCACAGAGATTCGCAGAAGTAATAACGGTGGATAGAGATAATATGTCTTTTACTATTGATGTAAGAAGAGAGCTGATCGGGTGCGAAGTCCCCGATAACCTCAGAGATACTCTGCGATACGGCATGATGTACGGTTTCAGGGGAAAGGAACCGTATCTGATGACCCACGACAAAGCGGCGGCAAATTATGTCAGACGTATTTTCCCGAAACATACGTTTTACATGATGATATCCGAGATACGCACGGGAAAGCATTACTGTCTTATGCCGAAGGATAAGCTGATCTCCATAAGATTTCCGTATTACGAAAGCAGTATAAACGCCGAGATCGCGGGGGACAGCGATATAGAGGCAGGAATGTTCCTGCGCGGAGTGTTCTTTACCGGCGGAAGTGTGAACATTCAGAAAGCGGGCTACCATTTTGAGCTTGCGCTTTCTACAAAGGAGAAATGCGAAGAACTGTGCAGACTCATTACAGAGCACGGAATGAATGTAAGCATCTCTCACCGCGGACGTTCTTATTTTCTTTACTGTAAGAACAGCGAGAATATATCTGATTTCCTGACCTTCATCGGCGCAGCGCAGAGTGCCATGGAGATCATGAACATCAAGATAATAAAGGAAGTCCGCAGCAACATAAACCGCTCGGTGAACTGTGAGACAGCCAATATAGACAGGACGGTGCGTGCGTCAGCCAAGCAGATCGAGGATATACGCTTTCTTTTGGATAAGCTCGGAGAGGACAAGCTTCCGGACGAGCTTCGGGAGATATCGCGGCTCAGGCTTGAAAACCCGGATATGTCGCTGCGGGATCTCGGTATGCTCGCCGAGCCGCACATCAGCCGGAGCGGAGTAAATCACCGGTTCGAGCGACTTGCGAAGCTTGCGGATGAACTACGTGGAAATGAGTAGAACTGTTCGGGAAAATAGCCAAACGACGTGTTGCAAATTTGGTTAAAATGTCATATTATAAGGAAATATCCGGATTTAGATAAAAATTCGCTTGACGTTTCTTTCAATATGCGCTAAAATATCTTTGTATGTATGTAAGTTGCTTAGAAAGCAGTCTTATTTTAAAACGGAGGATTTTGGACAATGAAGAAAATAGGAGTTTTAACAAGCGGCGGAGATGCGCCCGGAATGAATGCCGCGGTGAGAGCGGTCGTAAGAGCCGGTCTTCAGAAGGGTCTTGATGTTGTTGGCATCTACAGAGGCTACAACGGTCTTATCAACGGAGACATCCGTCCCCTCGATGCCACAAGCGTTTCTGACATCATTCAGAGAGGCGGCACCATGCTCTATACCGCAAGATGCCTTGAATTCAAGGAACCTGCCGGTATTGAGAAGGCAAAGCAGACCTGTATCGAGAACGGTATCGACGGCATCGTTGTTATCGGCGGCGACGGTTCGTTCAGAGGTGCGGCAGATCTTTCCGCAGCGGGCATTCCCTGCATAGGACTCCCGGGTACAATAGATAACGATATCGCAATGACGGAGTACACCATAGGCTATGATACTGCGATGAACACGGCTATGGAGCTTATCGACAAGCTCATCGACACAGCGTGCTCACACGACCGCTGCTCGGTAGTCGAGGTAATGGGAAGACGCGCGGGTTACATAGCTCTCAACACCGGAATCGCCTGCGGAGCTACCGCAATAATCACCACAGAAATGCCTTATGACTTGAATGAAGTCACCAAAAAGATAGCTGCTTCCCGCGAAGCAGGCAAGAACCACTTCATCGTTGTAGTCTCCGAAGGCGTGGGCAACTCCCAGAAGATAGCCGAGGAGATCCAGGAGCATGTTAAGATAGAGACTCGTGCTACCATTCTCGGTCATGTACAGAGAGGCGGCGCGCCTACGCTCCGTGACAGAGTTGAAGCAAGCAGAATGGGTTACTATGCCGTTGAGCTGCTCGTAGCAGGAAAGAGCAACAGAGTTGTCGGCTTACAGCACGGCGAAGTTATAGATGTTGACATTCAGGAAGCATTAAGCATGACTAAGGAATTCCCGAAGGATCTTTACCGTATCGCGAACGAGATCGCAATATAAATATATCAACAGGTTACAGAGTAGATGACCGCGCGTTAAGTGCGCAGTGAACGGAGAGTTGGCACTGCGACGAAAAGCGTGTCCGAGCGCTTGCGGTGCGGTCGTCGCATCTCGCTGTACATAATCGGATAAAATATGCAAGCATCTTATCCTCTTTTATGTATAGTCTTATTCGAAGGAGGATGCTGTATATGTCTTTTTTTGAAAAATTCGGAAAGTCGGCTCTTGAACTCAAGTCGATACGCTGTCTGACCGTAACAGGTATATTGATAGCTCTTGACGTTGTTCTGAAGCTCGTTTCGATAAAAGTTTCCGACAGCCTCAAAATAACCTTCGCTTATGTCGCTCTTGCGACCATCGGAATGCTTTTTGGTCCTACGGTAGGCTTTGTTGCCGGAGTGATAACCGATGTGATAGGTTATTTCCTGAGTCCGGAGGGCGGATTCAGTCCTTTGTTCACCCTTATCGAGGCATTAGGGGCGATGATCTACGGTATATTCCTGTATGATATAAGACCCCTCAATCTTAAACGCGCTCTTTCAAAGGATGATGTCGGAAATTCACTGCTGAATGAGCTGCTTATAAGTCTCGGGGCCGGAGTCTTACTTGGGGCGGTATTCGGTGGATTGTGTTTCCTCGTGAATACTGTCGCATCAGGCACCGTATCGGATGACAAGAATGTTATCAAGATCATTGATGCGCTTTCCGATCCGTCGCTTATCTATGTCGGGATACTGATAGGATTTCTTTACGGCTCGTTCTTCACCTTTGTGATACGCGCTTCCAACGTTAACAAGGGTGAGTTCGGCAAGTCGGTAAGGATCGTTCTTTCTAAGGTAGTCGTGGTAGTGGTTTGCAACCTCATTATGACACCGATTGCAATGGTCGTTTCCGGATATATGACGACCGAGTCCATGATCGCGGCATATCCGCTCAGACTTGTGAAGAACATGATACAGTGTCCGGTGGATTGCATCATACTTCTGATGATACTGTTCCCGATACTGTCGGCATATAAAAAGATATTCCCGAATACGGCAGCAAGGAAGAAAACCACGGAACAAGGCAGGGAAACACAATGACAAAATTAGGATTTATCGGAGCCGGAAACATGGGCTCTGCTATTATGAAGGGCATTGCGGCAGGAAAGCTCGATGCGGAGGTCTATGCTTACGATAAAGACGCGGCAAAACTCGCTGCTGCACCGGCAAAGCCTTGTAAGAGCGAAGCGGAGCTTGTCTCCGTATGCAAATATGTATTGCTTGCGGTAAAGCCGCAGGTTCTCGGCGAGGTGCTTGATGCGGTAAAGACCGCGGTCACTCCGGACACCGTGTTCATTTCTATCTGTGCCGGTATTTCCGAGAAGTTCATCAGGAGCCGCACCATACCCGACGCGAAGGTAGTGCTCGTAATGCCGAATACTCCCATGATGCTCGGTATGGGCGCGAGCGCAATGTCAACGGACGAGAAGACCTCGCCCGAGGAGTTTGCGTTTGCGAAGTCGGTAATAGAGAGCTGCGGTATCGCGGAGATAGTACCGATAGACAAGATGAAGGAGATCATCTGTATCAACGGAAGCTCACCTGCTTTCATCTACCTGTTCGCCAAGGGATTTGTTGATTATGCCGAGGCTAACGGCATTGACGGGAGCGCGGCGCTCAGGCTGTTCGCGGCGACCCTTAAAGGCTCCGCGGAGATGCTTACCGGCTCGGGAATGACGGTGGATCAGCTCATAAAGCAGGTGTCCTCTCCCGGCGGCACTACTATTGCCGGACTTGACAAGCTCTATGAGGGTAAGCTTACTGATGATGTGAACGCGGCTTGTGAGGCTTGCACAAGACGTGCTTATGAATTGTCTCAATAATGATTTGAAACGAGTGATCCGTCACTCGTTTTTTTATGCGGTCAATTCTTTTGTGCAAAATCACGAAATACTCCAAAAATCGTTTTTACTGTTGAAAAAACAGACAGGATATAGTATAATGATATGATAGGGCAATAAAGGCTTTTCTACATTATCATTTAGGAGCATACTATGAAACTTTTATTGAAAAAAGGACACGTTGTAAGCAGTTTCAACAGGCTTGAGGACGATCTTGACGTGCTTATCGAGGATAACGTCATCGTTAAGGTCGCGAAGAATATCCGCAACAAGGCGGATAAGGTCATTGACTGCACCGGGCTTGCCGTGATACCGGGACTGTGCGATATGCACGTTCATTTCCGTGATCCGGGACAGACGCACAAGGAAGACATCATCACCGGCTCGGAAGCCGCTGCGGCAGGCGGAGTAACCGCAGTAGCCTGTATGCCGAACACATCTCCCGTGTGCGACAACCCCGAGACTATAAGATATATTATCGAGAAAGCAAAGAACGCAAAGATCAAGGTCTATCCCATAGGCTCGATAACAAAAGGGCTTCAGGGTGAGGAGCTGTGCGATTTCAAGGCGCTCAAAGCCGCCGGAGCGGTCGCAGTTTCCGATGACGGAAAGCCGGTAAAGAATGCCCGTATCATGGGACGAGCCATGATAGATGCACACTATGCGGGACTTCGTGTGATCTCGCACTGTGAAGACCTCGATATTATACGCGGCGGCATCGTGAATGCCGGCGTTATATCGGTGGAGCTCGGTGTGAGAGGTATGAGCCGTACCAGCGAGAATATTATCACAGCCCGTGAGATACAGCTTGCGAACGATCTTGAAGTTCCGATACACATAGCACATGTCTCCACAAAGGAGGTAGTGGATCTGCTCCGGTTCGCTACCGGCAGAGGAGTTATGGTCACAAGTGAGACCGCACCGCACTACTTCACACTTACCGAGGACAGGCTGCTTACCCGCGACGCGGACTACCGTATGAACCCGCCGCTTCGCACCGAGGAGGACGTAAAGGCTATATCCTCCGCAGTCATGGACGGCACAATAGACTGTATAGTCACCGACCATGCGCCGCATACAGCCGAGGAAAAGGCGGACTTCATGACCGCGCCGAACGGAGTTGTCGGTATGGAGACCTCACTTGCCGCAACACTTACAAAGTTCTACCATACCGGAAAAATGCCGCTGATGAAGATAGTGCGTATGATGTGCGAGACACCGCGCGTGATACTCGGCATCGAGGGCGGTACGATAGAGCAGGGCGCTGTTGCGGACATCGCTATAGTTGACCTCAACAAGGAATGGATCGTCGAGCCGGAGAAGCTTCACTCAAAGTCACATAACACCTGCTTCAAGGGCATGATGTTCAAGGGAAAAACAAAATACACCATCGTAAACGGAAACGTCGTTTATGAGGACGAATGACAGGGAGGAAACAATTATGTCACTTGACAGACTCATGGAAGCTATCGCAGCAAAACAGAACCCCACAGTTGCCGGTCTCGACCCTAAGCTTGACTACGTTCCCGACTTCATCAAGTGCAAGGCGTTTGAAAAGCACGGTGAAACGCTCAAAGGCGCCGCAAAAGCGATACTCGAATACAACAAGGGACTTATCGACGCACTGTGCGGCATAGTCCCCGCAATAAAGCCTCAGTCGGCATACTATGAGATGTACGGCTACCAGGGCATGAAGACCCTGTACAAGACGCAGGAATATGCCCGTTCTAAGGGTATGTTCGTCATCACCGACGGAAAGCGCAACGATATCGGCTCCACCATGGAAGCTTACGCGGCGGCACACCTCGGTACTGTGAAGGTAGGCTCGAACGAGTATGAACCGTTCCTCGGCGACGCGCTCACGGTAAACGGCTACCTCGGAACAGACGGGATTAAGCCGCTCATTGATATCTGCAACACTTACGACAAGGGCATTTTCGTGCTCGCCAAGACCTCAAATCCCTCGTCGGGAGAGCTTCAGGACAAGAAGATAAACGGTGTACCGGTGTATGAGCAGATGGCGAAGATGTGTACGATATGGGGCAAGGAGCTCACCGGAAAGTACGGCTACTGCGGTATCGGCATCGTTGCGGGCGCAACATACCCGGAGCAGATAGCGGAGCTCAGAAAGAAGTTCCCGAAGCTGTTCTTCCTCATTCCCGGCTACGGAGCGCAGGGAGCCTCCGCCCAGGATATCTCCGCTGCGTTCGACAAGAACGGTCTCGGCGGCATTGTGAACAGCTCCCGCGGGATCATGTGCGCGTACAAGAAGGAAGGATGCGACGAGTCAGACTACGCAGGCGCGGCATACAGAGAAGCGGTGCGCATGAGAGACGAGATAATGGGGCACGTCGGGACAATAAAGCTCCCGAAGCCGCGCGCTCCGAAGAAGAAAGCGGAATAAGCATTGCATAACAGCCCGATATATAAAGAGAGTAAATTGTTATCAGGAAGTTTCATAACGACCTGAAATGTGTACAGAGAGCATAAGCAAAGAGCATAAGGAGAAATGAAATGGAGCTAACCGGCTACAAAAAAGCATACCTGATACTCGCGGACGGTACGGTCTTTGAAGGAAGATCGTTTGGTACGGAGGGCTCGGTTATCGGTGAGATCGTGTTCACGACCGCGATGACCGGATATCAGGAAACTCTCACAGACCCGAGCTACTGCGGTCAGATCGTGACCCAGACATTCCCGCTCATAGGCAACTACGGCCTCAACGATGAGGACTATGAGTCGCGCGGAAGCGTCGTAAGCGGTTATATTGTCCGCGAGTGGTGCGAGGCACCGTCCAATTTCAGATACAGGAATATCACCCTCGATACGTTCCTGAAACGTTACGGCATTATCGGGCTTTACGGTATCGACACCCGCCGCCTTACCCGAATTATACGCGAGAGCGGCGTTATGAACGGAATGATAACCAACATTCCGGACTTCGACAAGGAAAAGTGCCTTGCCGATATTCACGCTTACTCGGTCGGAAGCGTTGTCCCGAAGGTAAGCGTTCAGGCTCCCGAAGAGTACAAAGCCGAGAACGCGAAGTACAGGGTAGCACTGATAGACTACGGTTATAAGTACAATATCCGCCGCGAGCTGATAAAGCGCGGCTGCGACGTGACGGTATTCCCGTATAACGCCTCTCCCGAGGATATCAAGGCGTTCGCGCCGGACGGGATAATGCTCTCCAACGGCCCCGGAGATCCGGCGGAGAACACGGTCTCTATCGAGACTCTCAGAGCGCTTATCCCGGAACGTATCCCCACTTTCGGGATCTGTCTCGGACACCAGCTTTTGGCTCTCGCCAACGGAGCAACTACCGTCAAGATGAAGTACGGTCACCGCGGCGGAAACCAGCCTGTGACCGATATCGAGCTCGACAGGACATTCATTACTTCGCAGAACCACGGCTACGCGGTAGTTGCGGACAGCATTCCCGAAAGTGCCGGGAGGCTCAGCCACATCAATGCGAACGACAAGACCTGTGAGGGAGTAAGATATACCAACGCGCCGGCATTCACGGTGCAGTTCCACCCCGAGGCGTGCGGAGGTCCGCATGACACGGCTTACCTGTTCGATGAATTCATTGAGCTTATGGACAAGGAAAGGGGTGCGAAGTAATGCCGCTGAGAAGTGATATTAAGAAGGTTCTTGTTATAGGTTCGGGTCCTATCGTTATTGGACAAGCCGCCGAGTTTGACTACGCGGGTGCACAGGCGTGCCGCGCGCTCAAACAGGAGGGTCTGGAAGTCGTGCTCGTGAACTCCAACCCCGCGACGATAATGACCGACAAGCACATGGCGGATCATATCTATATCGAGCCGCTCACTCTTGAATGTGTCAAGCGCATCATAAAGATCGAAAAGCCGGACAGCGTCCTCTCCACCCTCGGC